>JAAUUR010000380.1 GCA_012031045.1 Leptolyngbyaceae cyanobacterium SM2_5_2 | reverse complement strand
TGGTGCGGGCTTGGATATCCACGGCCACGATGCTCGGCCACAGCCCAGGCAATGGACGAGGCCGTCGAAGTGGCGTACGCGACCAATTTCATCCAGCAGCACCAGAGAGCGGGGCGTGGCATGGTTGAGAATGTTCGCCGTTTCGTTCATCTCCACCATAAAGTGGATTGGCCAGTAGCCAGGTCATCTACCGCGCCGACCCGGGTAAAGATGCGATCGCACACCCCCAGCCGCGCCGTCTTAGCGGGCACAAAGCTACCCATTTGCGCCATCAGTTGAATTAGCCCGACCTGGCGCAGGTAGCAGCTTTTGCCGCTGGCATTGGGGCCGGTAAGAACGATCAAATCCTGAGCATTGGCGGCCTCACGGTCTTCAGGCCGCGTCCCCAGGTAAGTGGAATTAGGGACAAAGAAACCTGCCGGGAGAAGCTGTTCCACCACCGGGTGGCGGCCTTCGGTTACAGCGATCGCTCTGGAATCCTCTATTTCTGGGCAGCAGTAGCCCTGGAAGACGGCGACTTCTGCTAAACCACAGAGCACATCGGCGGCGGCCACCGCAGCGGCGACTTTGCGAATTAGTTCCGCCTGCTGACCCACTTGATCCCGCAGTTGGTTAAAGATCTCGTACTCCAGCGCATTAATTTCCGACTCCAGGTTAAACAGCCGTACCTCCCGCTCTTTCAGTTCTGGAGTGATGTAGCGCTCTTCGTTGGTCAGGGTTTGCTTGCGGATGTAGTCGTTGGGGGCCTGGTCAGCCCTGGCACGGGAAATACTGATGTAGTAGCCAAAGGCTTTATTAAAACCAACTTTAAGGGTAGAAATGCCAGTGCGATCGCGTTCAGCGGGCTCCAATTGGGCAATCCAGCGCTGGTCATCCACCGCTTGCTGACGCAGGCCATCGAGCTGGGCGTTTACCCCATCGCGAATCAGGTGCCCCTCCGTGAGATACAGGGGCGGGGTTTCCACCAGGTGCGATCGCAGCGTCTGACCCAACTGCTCTAGCTCCGGCGGCACGTACTGCAGCGCTTGCAGATAGGGAGAGGTCGTCTGCGCGGCCAGGGCCGCCAGATCTGGTAGCCGCAAAAAGGAATCCGCCAGGGCCACCAGATCCCGCGCATTGGCCGTGCCCGACCCCGCCGCCCGGCCAGCCGCTCTAGATCGTAGATTTGCTTGAGGCGATGCTGTAACATCTGCCGCAGATTCCCGTCCTGCAAGAGTTCCGTAATGGTGGCCTGGCGTTGCTGAATGCCTTTTACATCCAGCAGTGGTTGCAGCAGCCAGCGCCGCAGGGTGCGCCCGCCCATCGCGGTGACGGTGCGATCCAGCGCCCAGAGCAGGGAGCCATTGTAGGTGCCATCCCGCGCGGTCTGGGTGATTTCCAAATTGCGGCGAGTCTGGTGGTCAATCACCAGGTAGGCCGAGAGGGTGTACGTGCAGAGGGGTTGCAGGGGAGACTGCACAGTCTTCTGAGTATCTTCCACATAGTTGAGTAGTCCGCCCGCCGCCCGCACAGCCAGGGGCAGGTGGTCGCAGCCCAAGCCTTCTAACGACCGCAGCCGAAACCGCTGCAACAACCGCTGACGAGCCTCGCTTTGGCTAAAGGGCCCCTGGGAGCGCAGGGTGTAGCAGAATTGCCGAGGCAGGTAATCGGGTAGCTGCTCCGACGTATCCCCCGGTCGCAGCATAGCCCCTGGGTTAGGAGCCTCGGTAGGGAACAGCACCTCCGCCGGCTGAAGCCGCAGTAGTTCCTGGCTGAGCTGTTCCAGGTCCTCGCCCTGGGTGGTGAGAAACTCTCCGGTGGAGACATCGGCGTAGGCCAGCCCCCAGTGCTGCCCCACCACCACCACCGCCGCCAGAAAGTTGTTCTGGCTGGCGCTCAACATCCCTTCCTCCAGCACCGTACCGGGGGTAATGACGCGGGTGACTTCTCGCTTCACCAGCCCCTGGGCCACGGCGGGATCTTCCACCTGGTCGCAAATGGCAATGGCAAAGCCCCGCTCTACCAGCAGGGTGCAGTAGCGATCCAGAGCATGATGGGGAATGCCCGCCAGGGGCACCCGGCCAATGGCTTTACCGGCATCCTTGCTGGTTAGCACCAGCTCCAGCTCGCGGGCAATGGCGATGGCGTCTTGAAAAAAGGTTTCAAAAAAATCCCCCACTCGATACAGCACCAGAGCGTGGGGGTACTGTTCCTTCATCTCTACGTAGTGGCGCATCATCGGCGTCAGATCGTCCCAGTCTACCGAGCGGTGGTCGGCATAGCGCACGGTGTGCTTGGCTAAGCGTTCAGGGATGGGGGGCGGCGCGTCAGCGGGGGGAGAGGAACCAGGCATAAATGCGTTAGATGCTAGGGTTAACCATCGTCCTACGGCTTCCTAGATTTATGGAGCCGAGTAATTTCGACATCGTTACCTATTTTATCGATATTTTTTATGGCAAAGCGGCAGCCAAATATTATGGTGTCTTTCCAGTCACCTCATACAAACGTTGACGAAGCCTTCAATTCTGTCTTTCACTGACTGCGGTAATTTCAGATCGTCTCCAGCCATTCAACTGCTCAAAAATCTATCTTTTCCAATGGAATACTGCAAGCTAAATATCACCAATACCCGGCAAAAATTCCGGGTCAAGCGCTATGTCTGGGCTAAAGGGAAATGGCTCTGGCAAGGTCTCTGGGGGCAGCCCAGTTTCTACCGCTGCTTTTTTGCGGGCTGTGGCATAGCAGTCAATGAATGGGCTGAGAGGCTGTCATAGCAGAAACCAGTGGAACTTCAGTGTTACACGTTACGCACCGTTAAGCTTCGTTGCATGGCCTGAGAGAGTAACCAAGCCTATGTTAGTTTCAGTATCGTTGCATATCTGCTCGATGTTTAATCCTAACGAGGTTGTTCCCGTGGCCCTGTCAGAACCTTTAGCTCCAGCCCTGACCGAAACCCGCGAAGATTTTTCCGAATACGTCGCCCATCTGCAACTGCACATGACGCTCCAGGCCCGTAACCTGTTGCCTTCTCTGAGTCAGCCCCGCGATCGCCGCCAAGATATGCTCCACCAAACCCAGGCTGATATTGAGAAACTCGTATCCCGCCAGGGTTTTTAGGGGGTTTAGCCCTTTCCTGGTCAGATTGAGCTAGGCTTTAAGCCTTAATCAACACCCAAATCCCATCCCCATAGCGGTGTAAGCCAACCTGAACCCCTTGCAAGCCAACCTGGGAGCGTTCTAGGGTGCGGGTTTCATGGGTGAGGCTGGCTGGCTCAAGGATAATTTGCGCGTCCCCTTCTGCGTAGTAAACGCGCTTGATGGTTGTGCCTTCACCCTCAATCCAGATCACGGCTATCTGCCCTGGGCGGATGGCCCACAGGTCATTTTCGGGGCGAATCACCACAACATCGCCATTCAAAATTTGGGCATCGGCCATGCTGTTGCCACAAACTTTTAGTGCATAGTCGCCTTCTCGGTAGCGGTGGCCGTCTAGACAAATGCGGTCAGAGTAGCTGGCTGGGTGCTCTGTGAGATAGCCGGCCTGAATAAACCCACGCAGTGGCAACTCACTGGACAATAAGCGGATGGTTCGAGCCCTACCCCGCTGCCTTTCGATATAGCCTTTTTCCTGGAGTCGCTTCAGCAAGTCTTGCACAAAGGACATCGACGAGACTTGCAGCATCTCTTTAATCTCTCGCAGGGTAGGGGCGTAGCCATGACGCTCACTCCATTCCCTTAACAAATTAAGCACACGACGTTCTGGGGGAAGTAAAATCATGCCAACAAAGTTAATACATTTGTATTATTCTATGCGGCCTGTCCTGATGTATCAATAGGTTCAGATGTTCTTCTTGCCGGAACGTTGACGTTGGTACCCATAGGGCTAGACAGCTAATTTAGGGCACGGTTGACCAGTGCATCACCAAAACTGAGCTGGCAACTGCCCAGACCGCTCCGTCAAAATCTCCTAACTAGGGTGGGGGTTGCTAGTAACCAAAAGGGCAGACCCGCTGGCCTGCCCTCAGCGCAATTTGATTCTGCTATCCGCTACAGCGTTGCAAACACGTCGCGGGCCGCTGCAATGGTTTGATCGATATCGTCATCCGTATGGGCCAGGGAAGTAAACCCGGCTTCAAATTGTGAAGGCGCCAGGTAAACGCCCTGTTCTAGCATGCCTCGGTGAAACCGACTGAACTTATCCAGGTCAGACAGCTTCGCCTCTTCGTACCGAGTCACCGGGCCAGGGTGGAAGAACATGCCGAACATGGCGCTGATGTGTCCCCCGTAGACCGCATGTCCAGCGTCACGGGCGGCTTGGAGCAGGCCATCGGTGAGCTTGGCGGTCAGGCGCTCTAGCTCCTCGTAGGTGCCGGGGCGTTGCAGCAGTTCTAGGGTTTTGATGCCCGCGGTCATGGCTAGGGGATTACCGGACAGGGTGCCAGCCTGGTATACCGGGCCAGCCGGGGCAATCATTTCCATAATCTCCCGCCGACCACCGTAGGCCCCTACGGGTAGGCCGCCGCCAATCACCTTGCCCAGAGTCGTCAGGTCGGGGGTGATGTTGAATTTGGCCTGGGCTCCGCCGTAGGCAATGCGAAAGCCAGTCATTACCTCGTCAAACACGAGCAGGGCGTTGTTTTCGCAGGTAATTTCACGCAGACCCTCCAAGAATCCGGTATCAGGAGCTATAAAGCCAGAATTGCCCACCACAGGTTCGAGAATAACCCCAGCAATTTCGCCAGGATTTTGAGCGAACAGGGCTTTAACTGTCTCCAGGTCGTTGTAGGGGGCGGTAAGGGTGTCGCTGGTGGCCGCCTTGGGCACACCAGGAGAATCGGGTAGGCCCAGGGTGGCTACGCCAGAGCCAGCCTGCACCAGGAACATATCCGCGTGGCCGTGGTAGCAGCCTGAGAATTTAATGATTTTGTTTCGCTGGGTGTAGGCCCGCATCAGGCGCAGCACGGCCATGCAGGCTTCTGTACCAGAATTGACAAAGCGCACCATCTCAATGCTGGGCACCGCCTGAATCACCATTTCAGCCAGCACGTTTTCTAGATAGCAGGGTGCACCAAAGCTGGTGCCCTTCGTCCAGCGCTGCCGACACGG
>JAAUUR010000379.1 GCA_012031045.1 Leptolyngbyaceae cyanobacterium SM2_5_2 | reverse complement strand
GGCGGGGCCAATCCCCTACCGCTAGAAATCTTTAAGTCCGCGTTCGCACTGGCGTCAAAGCCCGATATCAACAGCCCTCAGCGTGGTGCTGATTGCCGCCTCTGCCTTAATCTCTGGCCTGGCCGAGTACGTGCGCTACCGCAGCGATCGCCATCGCCAAAACGCCAGCTAATCACCATGCTCTAATCACTGGCTACCTTGGCCCTCCCTCCGCATCACAAGCCCGATACAAACCCTCCACAGCCAAACCGACCCTGCTAAGATATCGGCCTGATTTCTGTCCAGTTTTTCTGGAGTCGTTTAACTCAGGATGGCTATAACTGCTACAACCCAAGCCACCAACCGCCGGACGCTTTTGCCCGGTCTAGCTCGTCTGCGCCACTATCCCCCAGGGTGGTTCCGGCCAGACAGCCTGGCTGGCATCACCGTGGCCGCCTACCTGATTCCCCAGTGCATGGCCTATGGGGAACTGGCCGGAGTTGGCCCGGTGCAGGGGTTGTGGGCGATTTTACCAGCCCTGCTGCTGTATGCGCTGGTGGGGTCGTCGCCGCAGCTATCCGTAGGGCCAGAGTCCACCACGTCGATTATGACCGCCGCCGCCGTTGCGCCGCTGGCAGCTACCTACGGCACAAATTACCTGACCCTCGCCTCCTTGTTGGCCTGTGCGGTGGGGCTGGTGTGTTTGGTCGGCTATGTCGCCCAGTTGGGGTTTTTGGCCGATTTACTGTCTAAACCCATCCTAATTGGCTATATGGCTGGGGTAGCAGTAATTATGATGGTGGGCCAGCTTAGCAAAATCAGCGGCGTACCCATTCAGGCGGACACTATTCTGGGGCAGACTACGGAATTTTTCAGCCATTTGGATCAGATTCATGGCCCTACCCTGGCCCTAACGGCGCTGGTTCTGGTGTTTTTGTTTGGGGTGCAATCGCGCTTTCGCAATGCTCCCGGCCCCCTACTGGCGGTACTGTTGGCCACAGCGGTAGTCGCCTTGCTACACCTGGATCAGCAGGGAGTAGCTGTCGTTGGCGAAATTCCAGCCGGGCTACCCCACTTCACCCTGCCCCTAGCCTCTGGACGAGAAGCCCTCCAAATTTTGGCGGCGGCGGTGGGAGTCTCGATTGTGGCCTATTCCGACAATGTGCTCACCGGGCGCGCTTTTGCTGCCCGTCACCACCAAACCATTGATGCCAACCAGGAACTACTGGCTCTAGGGGTGGCCAACATTGGCTGCGGGCTAATGCAGGGATTTCCAGTCAGCAGCAGCGGCAGCCGCACCGCCATTGGCGATTCCCTAGGCAGCAAGAGCCAGATGTTTTCCCTGGTGGCCTTTGGGGTTGTTATCCTGGTGCTGCTGTTTTTACGCCCCCTGCTGGCCCTGTTTCCCAAGGCGGCCCTGGGGGCACTGGTGATCTATGCCGCCACCAAGCTGATTGACCTGGCCGAATTTCGGCGGCTTAAAGCGTTTCGCCGAGGCGACTACTGGCTGGCCCTGACCACCACCCTGGGAGTGCTGGTGACAGATTTGTTGGTGGGGGTCGCCATTGCGGTCGGTCTATCCGTTATTGAGCTGCTGGCCCGCATTGCCCGCCCCCACGATGCCGTCATGGGCAAAGTTCCTGGCTTAGCCGGTCTGCACGATATTACCGACTGGCCAGGGGCAACCACTATTCCTGGTCTGGTCATCTACCGCTATGATGCGCCGCTGTTTTTTGCCAACGCCACCGACTTTAAGCAACGGGCGCTAGCCGCCATTGAGGCCGAAACCTCCCCGGTAGAGTGGCTGGTGCTGAACGTTGAAGCGATCTCCGAAATTGACATTACCGCCGCCGATATGTGGCTAGAACTCTATGACGAACTTAACGCCAGGGGTATTATTCTGGCGTTGGCGCGGGTTAAGCAAGATCTGTACGCTCAACTAAAACGCTCTGGCTTACTAGAGCGGATTGGGCCAGACCACATCTACTTCACCCTGCCCAGTGCCATTGAGGGCTTTCACCAGCGGCCATCCACCCCCGTTGGTTAGAGTACATAGAAGACACCCATCACACCCCCATGCCCCTACACTCCCCCCTCCACTCCCGCTACACGGCTCTACAAGCCCGCCTGACCGAATTTGCCGGCTGGGAAATGCCCGTGCAGTTCATCGGCATTAGGCAGGAGCACGAAGCGGTGCGTACCCAGGCTGGGCTATTCGATATTTCTCACATGGGCAAGTTTGAATTGCAGGGTAGGGGGGTACTGGCGGCCTTACAGCGATTGGTGCCCTCTAACCTGGCTCGATTGCTACCAGGAAAAGCCCAGTACACGGTGCTGCTCAATCCCCAGGGCGGTATTGTTGACGATTTAATCTTTTACTTCAAAGGTTGCAATGGGGATGGCCGGGAAACCGTAGCTGCCATTGTTAACGCGGCCACTACGGATAAAGATAAAGCCTGGCTGCTAGAGCACCTGGCCAGTGCCGATATCGAGCTGGTGGATTACTCTAGAGAGCGGGTGCTGCTGTCGCTCCAGGGTCCCCAGGCCGTTGATATGTTGCAAGCGGTGACGGCTGAGGATCTCACAACCGTCAGTCGGTTTGGCCATGTGGAGGGCACGGTGCTGGGTAAGCCTGCCTTTTTGGCCCGCACTGGCTACACCGGCGAAGACGGCTTTGAAATAATGACCGACCCCACCACCGGGGTTGCCCTTTGGGATGCCTTGCTAGACGAAGGCGCTACCCCCTGCGGGTTAGGAGCCCGCGATACTCTGCGCTTAGAAGCGGCGATGGCCCTCTACGGCCAGGATATCGACGATACCACCAGCCCCCTGGAGGCTGGCCTGGGCTGGCTGGTACACCTGGAAGAGGTGGGTGACTTCATCGGTCGCCGGGTACTGGAGCAGCAAAAGCAGGAGGGCGTTACCCGGCGGCTGGTGGGCTTAACCCTAACCGATCGCCACATCGCCCGCCACGACTACCCCGTTATGCAGGATGTCCAACCCATAGGCATCGTCACCAGCGGCACCTTCTCCCCCACCCTCAACATCCCCATTGCCCTGGCCTATGTGCCCACTGCCCTGGCCAAGATGGGCCAAGCCCTGGCGGTGGATATTCGGGGGAAACAACGAGCCGCAAAAGTAGTCAAGCGGCCTTTTTATCGGGCGGGAGGGTAAGGGGCTAAAATCGCGCCCTCTCTACTCCACCATTCTTTGATTATCGCACCCAGGCTGTCACCATCGTCCTCAAGCGCGGGCTGGCGCCGTTGAGGGGGCGATGCGACACCCGATAGGCTTGCTACGATGTCAGGAGTCGAGTTTTGCATCAAAGCTTCAATCTAGCCCGCTAAGGAGAATAAACCGATGACACCCAAGGAGTTGCTTATTCAAGAAATTGATGACGCCTCAGATCCTTTGCTCGTTGAGCTGCTTGACTTTCTACAGTTTCTCAAGGCTAAGCAGGCAGAAGATAAAACCGATATTTTGGAGGCCCGCGAGGCACTAGCTTCAGTTGCTGCTGAAGGAACCATTTCCTGGGAAGCATTGAAAGCGGAAGCCGGTCTATGACCTATCGCATTGAGTTCGCAAAGCCCGCCGCCAAACAATTTAAAGCCATCCCCCGGCAAGAGCAACAGCGACTCAAACTCAAAATTGACGCTTTAGCAGACGAACCTCGCCCATCCGGGACGGTTAAACTTGCAGGCGAGGATGGCTTCTACCGCATTCGGGTAGGCAACTACCGAATTGTTTACGCCATAGAAGATGACCAATTGTTGGTCTTGGTTGTCAAAGTTGGTCATCGGCGAGACGTGTATCGGTAACCCCAAAAGCGGCTGACAGCCTACTCGGCCAGCACGTAGCGGGTGAGCACCCGCATCACTTCGTTATCGCGCCCGGTGGGCTGGGGTTTGCTCCACTCGCGCACTTCGGCAAAGCCGAGGCGGTAGAGTTCGTGGATGATGCGCTCGACACCGCGGGCAGTGCCAATGACCAAAATGCGAATGACCTCGCGCCCCGGCTCTGCGGCAGGCTCGATGGTGACTTGCAGGGCAGAGTCGGGCAGGGTGGCAGGGAGGAAAGCTTGCGGCATAGGGAACTCCTTTGTTGCTCAATGGATCACACCATAGCATTAATTTTGAGATTGTGATCCAAAAAGCAACATTTACGTTCCCACCACTCTCTGACACAGTTGGAGCATGGGAAGAGCAAGCCGCGCACTAAAGCAGGTTCTAGACACCTACGGCATCAGCCAAAACCAGCTTGCCGGAGCCATGGGTGTAGAGCGAGGTAGTGTCTCCCGCTGGTACCACGACAAACGCGACCCGACAGCGGAGACGGTGGTGGAGATTGTAGAAGCTTTAAAGAGTTTTAATCTTTATGCAGCCGAAGAATTTGTGCAGCTATACTTAGGAGACATTTTGTATAATACATGAAGGTAGCTAGAACAATAACATGAAATAACAATATAGGAGACATTTTGAAGGTAGCTAGAACAATAACACCAGAAGCTATTTTCAAGGCAAAATATGTGTGCTAAATCAAGTAAGTAACTGATCTTGAAATCTATAGATATTGAGAACTCTAGAAATGCACAATAGCCTACTAGGATCTCTTTGGCATAAATGGGATCTGCATGTTCACACTCCTGCTTCAATCGTAAATTACTATGGTGGAGACAGGGATGAAGTATGGGATAATTTTTTCTCCGATATAGAGAGCCTGCCCAAGGAATTCAAAGTGATTGGAATTAATGACTATATCTTTGTCGATGGATACAGAAGAGTGATAGATGCTCATGAAAAAGGGAGAATGAAAAATATTGAATTATTCTTGCCTGTTATTGCACTTCGGATTGATAAATTTGGGCAAAGTGGCGGGAAACTAAGTTGTGTGAATTATCACGTAATTTTTTCCAATGAAGTTAAAGTCGATGATATACAAGAGCAATTTTTAAACAGGCTTTCTACTAAGCATAAGCTATCCCCAGATTCTTCAGAGTGCGAAGTTATTGCAAAAGAGATAGTCTGATAAGTTTTGGCAAGAAAATTCTTGAAAGTACAGACCAAAGCAAAAGAGCAATACCTGATGTCTGCGTACCAAATTCAACACACG
>JAAUUR010000378.1 GCA_012031045.1 Leptolyngbyaceae cyanobacterium SM2_5_2 | reverse complement strand
AAGCGGGAAATGGGAATGCCCAGCAAACTGATGGATTCTTGCCGATGAATCAGCAAAATTACCCGGCTGCCGCGCCGTTGTTCTAAGCCGCGAATAGCCGTTAGACGACGAGATTCTACAATTCTTCGCTGAATAGCTGGTTGGATCGATGAAATGATCAGAAAGATAAAAAACAGGCTAATGAAGTTCATGGAGGTTAGAACGAGTAAGACAGCAAAAGCAACGGAGCCGTTTGACTGAGCCAGGTATGGTAAGGCTGTCTACAGCATCTCAGAAACTCGGTCAGGGTCAAGAACCCTTGAGCACATTCTTCTCGTGACCCGCTCCACCCGGCCGCTATGATCACAAATGGACTTAAAAGGACGCAACATGGTGATTCGACAATGGGTTCTGGTGATGTCCTTAGGGTTGGCTAGCTTACCAGCCTCAGCGGTAACCGCCCAGGACGCAGGAATGACAACCACTAGCCCTGGGGCAGGAGTATCCTTCGCCACCCCTGACGGGGTATTTTGGTTCAGCCTTTGGGTAGCCAGCGCCAACCCCTGACCAATAGCGGCAGTGGGTTGTTTAGTCACCTAGTTTGGTCACCGGATGGCCAGCAGCTCGCTGTGGTGCAAAATAGTAGCGAAGTCTATCGGCTGAGCCCAGTTAATAAGGACGCTACCCGGGTGTTTGCCAGCCAGTGCCAGCGCCCGGCTGATTTGGATCTGGTCTGGGGGAGCGATCGCCAAACGTTGCTGATTCAGCAGCGCTGCACCCAGCCAGACGCCGATGGTCAGAGCCGCTGGGAGGTGTTTCTGGTCGATGCTACCGGACAACTCACCCCCCTGACTGGTTTGCCCCCTCAAATAGAGTCTGACCTGTATACGTCTCCCCAGGGTGATCGCCTGGCCTATGCGGCTAACCAGCACATCTACGTGGCCGGGCTAAATGGCCAACCGCCGCGCCAGCTTACCCAGGAACCGGGGGTCTACGCTGCCGCAGGCAGTCCCTTAGCCTGGTCTCCGGATGGTACGCAGCTGGCTTTTTACGAAGGCCGCTATCCTGAACAACGCATCAACCTAATTGACATTGCAAGCGGTAACCGCCGGCTGCTTACCCCTGAGGACGGGTTTCAAATTTACCGTAGCCACCTGGTGTGGAGTCCCAATGGTCGCTACCTGGCCTTCTACCAGCCTCACAACCCGCCCTACAGCAATCAGGAAGTTGTGGCGCTGATTGAGGTTGCTACCGGAGAACGCCAAATTCTTACTCGGCCTGGGTTTTACAATGCCTTGAGCTGGTCGCCTGACAGTCAGCAGTTAGCCTTCGCGGCTGGGGACCAGCTAGAACAGCAGGCTCTCTTCAGGCTGGAGCTAGAAAGCAAGGAATTTACAGCCCTCACCCCCCAACCCTTTCAGACGATTTTAGACAGCTATTGGGCTCCCCAGGGTGACTGGATTGCCTTTACAGCAGTGACTAGAGAGGATGACCTGGGCAACCAGATGCTCCACGTAGTGCGGCCTGATGCGACCCAACTCACGGTTCTAACTGAACCCGATGAGTACGCTTTTCCCTTTGCCTGGGTGCCCCTGCCGTAGATGGGCTTCCTCGCCATGGAGGAAAGGGGGTATCAGGGGAATTACACCTGATGGCCCATCGGAGCCCGCTCAGAATTATGTGAAGTGGTCTGGACGCTATTCAGATTTACTCCGGGTAGACGGAATTTGGGGAATTAGTGCAACTTAGGGAGTCAATAGTGCTCCTGAAGCTGGCTTCTAGATCCCGATCTCCCAGGAGCTACATTTTATGCGCCAAAATCTAATTAAAGCAGGCTTTGACGACGAACTCGTGTCAAAGCCTGCTTGTGGGAAGTATGCGGCTAGAGAGCCAACCGAAGTTTGGCTACCAGCTCCGGGTGGGAGCCAGAGCGTGGCCGCGAATCAGACTACCAACGGTTTTGGCGGTAATCTTCATCTGCACCAGAGGATTAGCGGGCACCACCGTTTTGTAGAGGTAGCTGTCGAAGGTGAGCTTTTGCACATCAATGTCAGAGCACATTTCGACAAAGGCTTCGCGGGTGGCATCGGAACGGTAGAACACCGTTTGCAGCAGATCCAGTACCTTGTAGGTCATGCCGTATTGCTTATCCCACCGCTTCAGGTAGACCTTGAGATCATCTTCGGTGGGGATGCGCTGACCGTTGTTGGACAGTTCCACAATGGTTTCGGCGCACATCCGGGCCGACTTGGCCGCAAAGTAAATACCTTCTCCAGAAGACTTGGTCACAGTGCCAGCGGCATCGCCCACCAGAGCCACCCTACCCACAACCCGGCGGGGTCTGGGATGTTCGGGAATGGGGTGAGCCTCTACCTTGATGATCTCGCCACCTTCTAGGCGCTTAGCGGCCCGTTCCCGAATACCAACCTGAAGCTGCTTGATTTTGGCCTGGTTCACCCGCATGGTGCCAGTGCCCACAGCCACGTGGTCATACTTAGGAAATACCCAGGCGTAAAAGTCGGGGGAAACATCGTTACCCACGTACATTTCGGCCAGGTCTTCGTAGTAGGCCATTTTGTCCTGGGGTAGGCGAATCCGCTCCTGGAAGGCGATGGCATAGTTGTAATCCCCCGCCTTAATGGCCTTGGCAATGCGGGAATTGGCACCATCAGCCCCAATCACCACATCAACCTGCAAGGATTTATTTTCCCCTACCAGCCCGTCTTCGCTGTGGGCGGTGTAGTGCAAGGTGTAGGGGTCGCCGCTGGACTTGGGAATGTCCAGGGTGTGAACGGTGCCGTTAATCAGCTTGGCCCCTAACTTGGCGGCGCGATCGCGCAGATAGCCATCCAGCACTTCCCGGCGGCACATACCGATGTATTCATCATCCTTAAGGGTGCTGCCGATGTTGACCTCAATGTTGGAGGGAGAGATCATCTTCATCTTGCGCACACGGCGGTCGATGATGTTTTGAGGCAAGTCAAATTCCTCAACCATGCAGAGGGGAATGGCCCCGCCGCAGGGCTTAGCGTTGTCTAGCTTGCGCTCGAACAGGTATGTTTCAATACCGGCTTTTACGAGCGTCTCGGCAGCCGAGGAGCCTGCCGGACCCGATCCTACTACTGCTACCCGAAGTGACAAGGATATTTCTCCCGAATCGCGAAAAGCTACGAGAGGCATCGTATCACGCTAAATCAGGCATTTTGAGCCGTTTCCACAGGATGTAACCGGATTGAAATACTCATTTACAATGCGATACTTGAACAGCGAGGGGATCTATTCCTTGGCCAGAGAAAGGTCTATTGGGAAGGAGGAGGGTATCGAGTTAAAGCGGGGATTTCTGACTGGGCGAGGAGTCAGGAGTCAGAAGTCAGGAGTCAAGAGGCAGGAGCTAGAAGGGGCGAGACTCCTGTATTCTGGCTCCCTTCCCAAAACTCCTCAACACCTACCAGGTCGGATCAACATACAAATTGATGGTGATCTCTGCCTGCCCTGGTGGAACTGCCGTAATGCAGGCGCAGATTGGGTCAACTTCGCCCGCAAGTTCAACTTCGCAGGCATGGCAAGACCCCATCAAGCAACCCGTGGGAATCGTCACCCCGGCCCGCGAAGCCACTTGCAGAAGAGGTTCGCCAACTTCCGCGTCTACGGTGACGTTATCCGGCAAAAACTGAATGGAAACGCGCATAGGCTTAGCCCTGTTGGGAGGTGGTTCTGGCTGACTTGAGCATAGCCACCAGAGTTTGGTGGGCGTCTTCGGCCCCTTCTAGGGCATGGTCAAAGGTAATTCGCACAGGGGTTTCTGCTCCGTCTACGGTGGCTAGCAAACTCATGCCCTCCGGGTCGATGGCGGTCATGGTGGCGGTGGTAGCGTTAGGCTGGTGGCCGTAGGCGGTGACATAAAACAAGACCGCATCAGCATGATCCTTGTTCATGTGTTTGCAGATGCGATCGCTTACGGCACTGGTGATTGGCTCAGGCATAGAAAATCTCGTAAACTACATCAACTAGCGCAATTTGTTACCTAGCGTAACGTATCACCACACCCGATGATACCGTCACTCCCTGCTGATGCCGAGCATCCCTGGCCCACCGGCCATGTTTTTCAGAGCCTGGTGCCCATCTTACCTATCAGGTGGTTGGCCCCTGCTGTCGGCTGTTTGATCGTGAGCAGCTACCCTGGCCCTGCTGTCGCCTTCAGTGGCGGGGCAAGGAACCCAGTTGGCGGCGCATTGGCAAGCGATTTGTGCCGGATATGGCCACCCGACGCTCCCCCTCCTACTGCGTTGAAATTGTTGGCCAGGGCTACCACACTAAAGCCTTTGTAACCACTCTCTACACCGCCCGGTTTGATAAGGCTACTCAGGATTGGTGGTACCGCCGTGGGCCGCAACAGGAGGGGGAAAAGCTGGAGGAATGAAGGCAGACAGCTACTCCCACTTACCCGGCGGAGGTGGGTCAACAAGGCCAAAAACAAGGCGGCAGCTTTTATGCCGTAATCGCCTGGATAAGGCTATCGGCCTGTAGGCTATGGCCAATGAAGACGAGGCGGGTCTTGGCAGGCTCATCGGGGTGCCAGGGGCGGTCATAAAACTGGTCAAACCGTTGGCCAACTCCTTGCAGCACCAGCCGCATGGCCTTTTGAGGAACGGCTACAAAGCCTTTAATGCGATAAATTTCCTGCTGTTGTACCAGGGCTTGCAGGCGTGCCACCAGGGCATCGGGCTGAAAGGCTTGCTCCAGCTCGATATAAACCGAGTTGATGTCGTCATCATGGTCGTGGTCGTCGTCCTGGTCGTGGTGGCTGGGGCGTTGGTCGAGATGATCCTCCACAGCAGCGTTGAACCCAAGCAGCACCGCTGGGTTGATGTCACCGTAGCGGCAGGGTACAACGTTCACGCCCGCTGGGGTTTGCTGCTGGAGCCAGTGATGCACGCGATCTCGAGTTTGCCCATCCATGACATCGGTTTTGGTCAGCAACACCAGATCGGCGCAGGCCAGCTGATCCTCAAACAGCTCTTCGAGAGGGGTTTCATGCTCCAGGCTATCGTCAGCCTGCCGCTGAGCTTCTAGGGCATCCAGGTCGCTAACTACCTGGCCACGGGCCAGGGCATC
>JAAUUR010000377.1 GCA_012031045.1 Leptolyngbyaceae cyanobacterium SM2_5_2 | reverse complement strand
CGTAGCGCCACTGGTAAACACAATTTCTTTGGGGCTGGCGTTAATGGCCGTGGCCAATGTCTCTCTGGCTGTTTTATGGCGGCTTCGGCTTCCCAACCGTAGGCGTGGGTGAGGCTGGCTGGGTTGCCAAAATGCTCGGTAAAGAAAGGCAGCATGGCCTCAAGGACACGCGGATCGACCGGCGTAGTGGCTTGATAGTCGAGGTATATGAGACGATGTTGCATGTTCCGTTAGCCGGTTTGGAGGGTTTCAGATTCTGGTTGGAGGGGTCAGAGATAGTTGGTTGACCCATGCTGAGCTGTGCTGTTGCAATGCTCAAACACATTTGAGAGAGTCTGTCTTCTCTTCATACCCAGTACTATAACAATGGCTGTTAGTGCTGTAGTTAAGTCCTATGTCCTCAACAACTATGTCCTCAACCGGAAGCAATTTCCCTGATTACCCAACCTTTCAGCAGACCTTTCCGCAACTGGTGCCGCTGATTTTAGAGGAATGGCCTCAGCTCACTAAAGATGGGCTACTAGCCACAGAGGGGAACCTGGAACAAGTGATTCAGTACATCAGCTGCCAAACCGAACATACCCAAACCCTGGTGCGGCGGCATATTAATGAACTGGCTACTCTGCTCAAGCCTACTCCTAGCGAGGAGGGCCCATGGCCAACGGCCAAGGGGTCAGATGAGGGAGAACTGGTATCTTCTAAAATTGACGAATTGCTCGCAGATTTAGAAACCCGCACTGAGCATCTAATGCAGGAATTTAAGGCCGAAGTTTTACCTGAACTAGAGCGCAAAGCCCGCAGCAATTTAGGCACCAGCTTACTCATCGCCCTGGGGCTTGGGTTTATTTTAGGGCTGACCTTTGGAGGCAAGCGTGGCTAATTCCAACTCCTTTTCTGATGCCTTAAGCAGCTATATGAGGCGATTTCTCAACATCCTCACCATGCTGGTGGATATGCATTTAGACATCGCCATTCAAGAAGCTAACTACGAAAAACGGCGACTGATCGGTGGCTTCATTATGCTGGGTATTGGCATTGGCCTAATCACAATGGGTGTGCTGTTACTGCAAGTTTTAGGTATTTTATTTGTTCACTGGTTGGGTCTCGGCTGGGCAGGAGCTACTATCATCATTACGGGCACCAATTTTCTTTTCGGTGTGGCTTTTCTTATACTAGCTAGTTCGCGCCTGCGGGGGCCGGTGATGTCTCAGACCCAAGCCCGTTTGGCCCGGTCAATGGCGCTACTGCGCACCAGGGAACGAAGTTAGATATGAGTGGGCTGGAGACGATAAAAATATCGATGACTCTGAAGCACTTGGCCCTAAGATTCTCATCGTCTTAGATAATGCTAGCATGCATAAGCGAAAGGATATTTTAACGGAGTCAAGTTCCTTAATTGTGCTGGGTAGCGGCGCAGGGTATTTCTATGGGGCTGAGAGCTTTGGTTAGCCAACCCAACATAGCGGTTCTATTGCTTGCGGCCCAAACCTACTCACCCCGGCCACTATAGGCCACCATCGGCTCTTTAATAAAGCGAATGTAGAGGTGCTTGAAGGTAGAGCGCACCACGCGAGGCAGGCCAAAGTCGATGGGCATGAGTTCTGTGGGCAGTTGCCAGTCGGCCAGGCGCAGTTCGTCTGGGGTGAGTAGGGGAAGGGCCATATCCTCCCAGGCGGGGCAGTACCCCAACCGCAGAGATTGGCCCACGGTCGGCACAGCCAGCGGATCTACCCCCAGCACGTCCACCATGGCTCGATCCACCGCAAAAACGTTGGGACTGGCCGCCAAAACCCCTAGTTCTCTGGGTTCGCCGCCGCTGGGGCCGTTGCCTTCGTGGCCAAGGATGCCATCCACAATCGTCAAGGCCGGATCCAGCAAGCGAGCCGTTTCCACTAGCATGGTGCCAAACCGCTGCACGTCTTTGCCCGCTTCCATGTGCCACCAGGCCTTCATTTTACCGGGTACGCAGCCAAACAGATTCTTGACCCCCAGCGTTACGGTCAACTGCATGTGGGACTTTACCTTGGGCAGGTTAATGACCACATCGGCCTCCATCGCCTCCTTGGACAGGCGCAGGTGGTCAAATTCAGGGTTCTCGGTGGGGTAACGGTGGCCGTGCAGTTCCACAATGGGCAAATTCAGGGCTTTAGCCAGCGGTAGGAGACCATTGGCCTTGGCCACACCGTAGGCACTGCCAAAGGCTGGGCTATCCCCCAAAAAGGGCTTGCCGCCCGTGGCTTGCACCAGTTGAGCCACACAGTAGACCAGTTCTGGCCGGGTGGTGCATTCCTTGGTGGGGCGGGCACCGGTCAACAGGTTGGGCTTCAGCAGCACGCGATCGCCCGGTTTGACAAACGCCCCCATCCCTCCCAGCGGCGCTAGCACGGTCTGGAGCGACGGCTGTAAGTCGGGAATATGGTAAGACTGGGCACGAATCAGGCTGACGGCGGCAACCATAAACACTGTCCTGGCAAGAAGGTAACGCAATTTGCAGTGTAACCCAGCCCAAATGCGTCTGGACGGCTTGCCTATAATTTGAGCAGTAACCTCTCAATGGGGTCATCCCCCATGTCTTACAAAGACTTCACGCTAGAGCAGGTTAGCCAGCAGTTTGGGTTTGCCATCGAGAGCAACCAGGATTTATTTGCCGGAACTATTCAGCCCGTATTGCTAACCGAACCCTTTAGGGCCTACCTTGACTACAGCGTGCCGCTGGCTTTATCAATCAATACGGTGTAGCCCCAGTCTTCCTATATTCTGGTCTTGGTAGATAAATAGGGATCGGGGATGCTCAGCCTTTGGGCCAAAACCAGCGGCACCTGGATTAATGTAGCCACGGTAATGGTAGGAACGGGGCTGGGGCTGCTGCTGCGGAGTCGCCTGCCCCGCTCGATGCAGCAGATCATTACCCAGGCTGTAGGGTTGATGACCCTGGTGATTGGCGTAGCGATGGCGGCTAGCCTATCGGCGGTTCAGGTTGGCCCTATTGATGGCATCATTTTGGCGCTGCTGGCCATGGTGGCCGGCGGGCTGCTGGGAGAATGGTGGCAAATTGAACAGCGGCTTGCCCGGCTGGGCGACTGGCTCAAAACCCGGGTTAAAGGTGGAGGCAAATTCACAGAGGGGTTTGTAGCGGCCAGCTTGTTGTTTTGCATTGGCCCAATGACCATTCTCGGTAGCCTGAATAATGGCCTTTCGGGAGATAATGCTCTGCTCACCCTGAAGGCAACGATGGATGGCTTAGCCTCCATTGCGCTGACCGGCAGCTACGGCATTGGGGTAGGGTTTTCGGCGTTGAGTGTGTTGGTGGTGCAGGGTAGTCTGTCACTACTGGCCAGCCTGTCGGGGGCGGTGATTCCCGACCCGGCCACCAATCCCTACATTTTGTTGATTACCGGCATGGGCGGGTTGATGATTCTGGGCATTGGGCTGAGCTTGCTGGAGGTAGCCCAGGTACGAGTAGCGTCGTTTTTACCGGCGCTGGGGTTGGGGCCAGGGGCCATTGCCCTGGCTCAGCTTTTCTGGCCTTAGTAAGGCAAAGGTTCTAGACAACATGCCCTTACAATGCCCTTAAATCATAGCTTTCTGCCCAGTTGCCGACCTATCGGGCCTTAGTAGAGGCCCAGCTAGAGGTTTTGGGGCGCAAGCTGGCTGAGTTTGGCGTGGTTTCAGCCATGGAACACAGCTGTTGTATTGACCTACCGCCCTACTCCCCCAAATACTGCCGAAAGAACTGAATTTGTAGCTGGGCGGCAATGCGCTGAAATTCAGGATCAGTGAGGCTATGGCCGGTACCTTCAAACTTGTAGAGGGTAACGGGTACGCCAGAGTTTTCAATGGCGTCATGAAAGTTGCGGGCTACGTCGATCTGCAAAAAGTCCTCTGCCCCGTGGAACAGCATGGTAGGGGTGCGAATGGCGCTAGCGTTGTAGAGAGGGGAAATCTCCAGGTAGGCCGTGGGGTTTTCCATGGGTGTTTGCCCGACCAGGTAAGACAGCAGCGATGAATAGCCCAGTTGCCACTCGGTGAGAGTATCTAGCAGTGAGCATTGGGGGTTGGCCGCCGCCACCAGACCAGGAAATTGGCTAATCAGCTGGGCGGTGTAGTAGCCCCCGTAGGAGCAACCGCTGAGGCCAAGCTGGCCAGGGGTGGCCCAGCCCGCCTGGATCAGTTGGGTGAGTATTTCCTGGCCTTCCTGAATATCAATGCGGCCAAAGTTTTGATCATCGGCTTGGCGGCGGTAGAAGTCTGGCCCAAAGCCCTCTCGCCCGGTGAGGGGCACCACCAGCACGGCCAGGCCAAAATTGGGCAACAGGTTGAGGGGCATCTCGACCTCAACGGCAAATTCGTTGGTCATCGAAAATCCTGGCCCGCCCTGCTGCCAGAACACAATCGGCACCTGCTGAGGCGGGAAGACGCGGCCCCTCGGCTGTACCAAAAGCCCTGCCGCACCCCCTGGCTGGTGGTAAACGTGACCGGATCAACCTCAACCTGGTTGACCCCCACCACATCGGCGTTGGCGGTGGTTAGGGGCTGGGGCGGAATTTGGCCATCGGTAGACAGGCTGAATAGCTCTGGTGGCTGAGTGACTGACGAAAGCTGTAGATTATGGTTCTGCCATCCGGGCTGGTCACCAGCGAGGTGGAATCTACAGAGCCAGGGGGCAGCGGCAGGGGGCTGAGCTGGCGGCGTGGTTGATTATAGACAAACAGGTGGCGATCGCTACCCACCGTCGCCCAAAACAGCAGGCGATTGCGACCCAAAAATTGCCCCAAGGATTCCTGCGGCCCCTGGAGTAGCGGTAAATCAATCGTGTCCAGCAGGCCTCCATCCGCTTCGTATACCTGGTAGTAGGCCGATGCGGGGAAGAGGTAGGTGGGATAAGGGCGCCCGGCGACCTGGGCGGGTCGGTAGCGCTTCACCAGCAATTGGCGACCGTCGGCGCTGAGGCTGGCGGCGGCCACCACGTCGCCACCGTTGGTGTCGGCCTTAAGCTCAAATTGCAGGGGTTCGGGCTGGGAAAAATCGTACACCCGCACGGCATTTTGCTGCCGAAACAGGTTCTCCGTGGGTGGCAGGCGACCCAGCGCGTCTTGAATGACCGGGCGT
>JAAUUR010000376.1 GCA_012031045.1 Leptolyngbyaceae cyanobacterium SM2_5_2 | reverse complement strand
ACCATTCGCCCCATCAAGCGGGTGATGGTAGCTATGGATAAGTCTGACTCGGCTAAACAGGGTTAAATCTGGCCATCGCCCTGCTGCGCGACATCAACGGTGGTGAGCTAACACTGGTGCATACCGTTTCCAGTCTAAAGGCCAAGCCCTTCGATGTAACCAGCCCTGATCCCAACCAGGATTCTATTTTGCTGGCAGCGGCTGAGGATGCTAAGCGATACAACATCCCCTACAAACTAGTGGCCCCAGAAGGAAAGGCTGGTCAGCGGATTTGCCAACTCGCTGAGGAGCGCCGCATCGACTTAATTATTTTGGGCTCTCCTGATCGTCGTCCTACTATTGCCAAGGGTTTACCCGATTTAGACAAAGTGCTAGGCGAGTCGCTGACTGATTTTGTGCGAGTGTACGCTCCCTGTCCGCTTCTGCTCACCCGCATGGCCGGATAAGCTCACGACTATCCAACTCATCAATAAAGCCTCCCGGCTAGTGGCCGGGAGGCTCAGTCATTTCTGGGAAGGGAAGAAGTTAGTAGGCTCCTTTTTTAAGGAGCACCACGAGGATGGTCTGCAAGATGAGCTGGAGATCGTAGCCGACTGACCACCGGTTTTGATACGCCACATCCATCGCGACGATCGCTTCAAAGTCCTTCACGGTTGAGCGGCCTTTGACCTGCCATTCCCCGGTCATGCCAGGTTTGGTGTTTAGCCGTTGCCAATGATGGGGCTCGTACTGATTGACCTCATCCAGGGTTGGAGGGCGAGTGCCCACCAGGCTCATTTCCCCCCGCAAAACGTTCCAAAATTGAGGAAATTCGTCCAGACTGGTGCGCCGCAAGAACTTACCGACTCGGGTAATCCGGGGATCATCTTCGTTCTTAAAAATTAAGCCCTGGGCCTGGTTATCCACCAGATGCTTGAGCTGGTCAGCATTTTTCACCATCGACCGAAACTTCCAGATGCGGAAGGTCTGTCCGCGATAGCCGCACCGTACTTGGCTGTAGAAGATGGGGCCAGGGTTATCAAGCTGTATGGCAAAGGCGATGGGAACCGTGACCAGGGCGGCAATCATCAGACCCACGCCGCCACCTAGAATATCCAACAGCCGTTTCCAGGGCGATTGAATCGATGGATGGTGGGGGGCATTGGCTACACTGGCTGGCATCCTATTTTCGAGAGTTGGGCTGGATGCCTTTCCTGCCACCGCTACGCTTCCCCCTGCTGCGTTAACCCATTGCTCAATGCTAGAAACCATAGAAATTACTCACCGGTAAACACCGGGTTAGAAATTGCCAGTAAGAGACCAACCGATATCACTATCAGCCTGACGACCTGGAGGGCTGCTCCCATAGTCTTCAACGGACTCGAAGACAAACCGGAAACACTGGATAGTCAGGCTTTAACTAAATTTCAAGCTCTGCTACATCTTAAAAAGGCGTATTTGAATCGCCAATGTTCCAAGCGGGTTTTAGCACAATCTTTGAACAGCCCTAGAGGTTTATGAAGATAGCGGCTTACTCAGGCTGTATTGGCACATCATCCCTGAACGCTAGGGAAGGGGGAAGGACGCAGACTTAAGCAAAAGCGCCAGAACGCTGATTGATGGGCACTATCGCTCGTCCAGGCGATGGTGCCGCCTGTTTTGCTGGGTCAGGGATGGTACCCTGCGATAATCTAGCGCCTCGGCTTACTAGCAAAAAGATTATGCGGATTCTACATATCTCCCATGCAGTAGAAGTATGAACCCAAACAAAACGTAACCAAAAATACAAAAGACAGCTGGGAGTTTGAATAATTTGTTTACAACAGCAGTTAAGACAAGTTTGAAAGCTCGATCTTACTGGGTTTGTTTCCTGCTCATACAGGAAAATGTTGAAGCGATAGATGCTTTTTAAGTTGGGCGTTTTTCACCGGTCAGTCTGATTGGTTTTTAAATATGTTTGGGGTTGTTTGTCTAGCCTTATCACGCTTAGTTCAGATTAAAGGTCTAGGCGGTTATTTCATGCACTTTTATGGAGAATTTTGCTGTTAGCTACTTGCAATGGGCGGGCCTTAGGCCAGCGAGAGTTTTATGTATCCTCACGAATGAGTTCATCAGCTTAGTTATTAACTCTCCTGGCCTATCTAGAAAAGCCTCAACACGCAACCGAGTTAGATGCAATTTTATCCTAGTCATATTCCAGTCACTAGGAAAGGATGTCAAATGTCTCGTCTCAATCGTCGTAAGTTTTTAATTACCGTCGGTACGGCAGCCGCTAGTACTGTAATGCTCCATGCGTGCAGTCAGGGGACGACCAATCAAGCTGCACAACCGACAGAGGGCACAGCGGTGTCTATTGACCCGGCTGAAGCGCCAGAAACCCCTACGGCTAAGCTTGGCTTTATTGCCTTAACCGACTCAGCGCCCTTAATTATTGCCAAGGAAAAGGGCTTCTTTGACAAGTACGGAATGACCGATGTATCCGTTGAAAAGCAAGCTTCCTGGGGTACGACTCGCGATAATTTGGTTCTAGGATCTGGCGGCGGCGGCATTGATGGGGCCCACATTCTAACTCCCATGCCCTACCTGATTTCTGAGGGCATTGTCACGGATGGGAAAAAAGTGCCGATGTATATTCTGGCGCGCCTGAATGTGAATGGTCAGGGTATTTCCCTATCGAATGACTATCTGGATATGAAGGTTAGTTTAGATAGTACTCCCCTGAAAGAAGTTTTTGCAAAACGTAAGTCCGAGGGTAAGGAAGTTAAGGCGGCAATGACATTTCCTGGGGGAACCCATGATATGTGGATTCGCTACTGGTTAGCCGCTGGTGGGATTGACCCCGACCAGGATGTTTCTACCATTGTAGTGCCCCCCCCGCAGATGGTCGCCAACGTCAAAGTTGGTAATATGGATGCCTTTTGCGTGGGCGAACCCTGGCCATTGCAAACGGTGAACCAACAGATTGGCTACAATGCTTTGACCACGGGTGAGTTGTGGAAAGATCATCCAGAGAAAGCCCTGGGTATGCGAGCCGATTGGGTTGATCAAAACCCCAAGGCGACCAAAGCTCTGCTGATGGCCACGATGGAAGGCCAGATGTGGTGCAGCCAGCCCGAAAATAAAGAGGAAATGTGCAAGATTTTATCTCAGCGGGCCTGGTTTAACGTGCCCTTTGAGGACATTATTGACCGTTCAGTCGGCAAATTTGACTTTGGTACAGGCCGGGTTGAAGAACTCCCTGATTTGATGCAGAAATATTGGGAAGATAATGCCTCGTATCCCTTCAAGAGTCACGATCTCTGGTTTTTAACTGAGCACATTCGCTGGGGCAAGCTCCCTCCTGAAACAAATATTCAAGCTCTGGTTGATGCGGTGAATCGTGAAGACCTCTGGCGGGAGGCCGCTACTGCTTTGGGTCAGGAATCCATGATTCCCAAGAGTACGTCCCGTGGCGCAGAAACCTTCTTTGACGGTGTTACCTTTGATCCTGAAAATCCTCAAGCGTATTTAGATAGTTTGAAGATTAAGCGCGTTTAGCGCTCTTTCCTTGCCCCTCTCTGCCTTAGGGAGGGGTCTTTTAACATAAACAGGGGATTAGTCATCACTCATTTAACCTGTTTGTTGAGAGCTAAGCCTCAGTTTTCTTGCCGTAATTTCTGGAGATATAGCTCCTATGACTGCTCCCCTTGATATTCGTCCAACCCGTTCTCGCCTGAATGGACAACGACTAGCCAATCAGCTTACCGCCTGGCTGAAAGGGCTCATTCCTCCTGCGGTGGCCATGCTTATTTTTCTGGCCATTTGGCAACTGTTAACCATGAGTCCCGATGCTAACTTACCTAGCCCAGTACGCACGGTTTCAGATACCTGGGAATTAATTGTCAATCCCTTTTTTAACTATGGCGGTACCGATAAGGGGCTGTTCTGGCAAGTGCTAACCAGTCTACAACGGGTAGCTGTGGGCTTTTCCCTTGCGGCCTTTGTGGGAGTGGCCTTGGGCATTCTGGTAGGCACCAGTCCGCTCATGTATAGTGCTCTAGATCCCATCTTTCAAATCCTGCGTACAGTGCCGCCCTTAGCCTGGTTGCCAATTTCTCTGGCGGCTTTCCAGCAGGCTAACCCTTCTGCTATTTTTGTAATTTTCATTACGGCAATTTGGCCCATTATTATTAACACTACGGAAGGCGTTCGTCAGATTCCACAGGACTATAACAACGTAGCGCGAGTGTTGCAGTTATCAAAGCCTAAGTACTTTTTCAAGGTTTTGTTCCCGGCTACAGTTCCCTATATTTTTACGGGATTGAGGATTGGTATCGGTTTGTCTTGGCTGGCCATTGTAGCTGCAGAGATGTTAATTGGTGGTGTCGGTATTGGTTTCTTTATCTGGGATGCCTGGAACAGCTCTCGAATTAGCGACATTATCATCGCTATTGTGTATGTAGGTTTGGTTGGCTTACTGCTGGATCGGCTTATTTTATTGGTTAGTCGTTTGGTGCTTTCTGAGGATAAAAATCTGTAGTATTCACTCTCTAAGATGTGGCTTCGCGATGCCTCGAACTTGTTTCTAAAGGATGCGGAAAGCCGAACTTAAGGTCTGCAATTCCTCCCGCTTAACGGGAGCACATCTACCAGGAATTATTCGTCCACCCTATCTCCTTTGTGCGCCATGGCTGTCTTTGTTGAAGTTGACCACGTTGACCGTGTTTTTCCTCTACCGGGAGGGGGGGAATACATCGCCCTAAAGAACATTGACCTGCACATTCATAAGGGTGAATTTGTATCGCTGGTAGGCCATTCGGGCTGTGGAAAGTCAACCCTGTTGAATATTCTGGCTGGCCTTGATCAACCCTCGGCAGGCGGCATTATACTGGAGGGGCGGCAGGTTACAGAGCCAGGGCCAGACCGCATGGTGGTATTTCAAAACTATTCGTTACTGCCCTGGCTAACGGTGCGCCAGAACATTGCCCTTGCCGTAGACGAAGTGATGCAGAAGCACCCAAAGGCGGTGCGCGACCGCATGGTTGAGCACCACATTGACCTGGTGGGTCTAAAGCGGGCCGCCGATAAGCGCCCTGGCCAGCTTTCTGGCGGCATGAAGCAGCGGGTTGCCATTGCCCGGGCTCTGGCATTCGTC
>JAAUUR010000375.1 GCA_012031045.1 Leptolyngbyaceae cyanobacterium SM2_5_2 | reverse complement strand
GCTCGGCGGCGGCTGTATACAGCTTTATACAACAGTCTAGCCAGGCTTAGCCAGGCTTACACCTGAGCCTGATAAGGACGGCCCAAGAAGTGTAGGGTAACGGGCTGGGTGGCCACCATGGCCGCATTATGGTGCTTGGCAGACCAGGTCACACCCCGGTACTTGCCTACCACATCCCCATCCTGGGCCTCAACGCTAGGCCACTGGCGAGTATATTCTGCGCCGAGAAAACGTAGTCGCATAGTGAAGATCCTCAATTTAATAGATTTATCTCAATTGTTGAAGTAATCAAGCCCTACAGGGTTAAGGCAATTATGCCCAACCCAAGTTAAGAAGCCCTGATATAGGCATTAAATTGATAAATTTGTTACAGAAACTCAACTCACTTTATAGGGCAAATGTTTACTCTAGAACTCCTCCTGCCAACTCCAGGGCAATTTTCGGCCATCCAGAACGCTTAACTCTCTGTCAAGTCCGTCAACCCCTCTGCCTTCTACCTTCTGCCCTGCTATAATCCCCCCTAACACCACATCAGGGGAGACCAGGCAACGTTACCTAGCGACCTGCTAATTTACCGCTACCAGGGAGAGGCCATTCAACCCAAGCGCCTGGCGCTGAATGCGGCCAATCGAGCAATGGCGGCGGATTTGATTCAGATTTTTCAAGCTCAGGTTGGGCAAACCCAGGGCGACCTCAACCACCAACTGCAAGACCTGGAGGGTGAAGACACCAATTACCGCATTCGGCGCGGTTTGGCCCACATCCTGCGCAATAGCTTTGCCACCTTTGACCAGGTCAGTCCCTTAGAACCAGTAGAGCTACGGCGACGGCTCTTTGCCATGGCCGCCCAAGCGGTGCCATCGCCTGACCAGGCCGAACACCACCGGGCCACGCTTAGCCAGCAGCTCAGCCAGGAACTGGACCGCGAGATCTCCCCCGCCGCGATTCGTCAGGGGCTCTACGCTGATCTGCCCGATCGCCACATTCTGACCGAGTTTGAAGCGCCTAGCCAGGATGCGCTAATTCACCGCTATAACCTGGCCCAAACCCAGGGGGTGTTTTACAAAGCCAGCGATCTGGTTATGCACCTGTACCGCAACGACCCCGGCGAATATAAGCTAATGTTTCGCTATCTGAAGCTATTTCGCCTGATGACCTACATCGAAGGCGATGCCGACCAGGGGTTTACCATCACCATCGACGGCCCCGCCAGCTTGTTCAAAGCCAGCACCCGCTACGGGGTGGATATTGCCAAGCTGATTCCGGCCATTCTCCATGTCAGCCGCTGGCGGTTAACGGCCACCTTGCAAATGAAGGACGGCTACAGCCAGGAGCCTAAGCCACGCCAGTTTACCCTGGAGAGCGGCTGTGGCCTGGTGACCCACTACCCCCCCGGCAAGCCCTACGACAGCATGATTGAAGAGTCCTTCGTTAACCGCTGGCCTATCGATTGCCCCTGGCGGCTGGAGCGGGAGGTAGACCTGGTGCCCATCCCTGGCAGCGTGATGATTCCCGATTTTCGCCTGGTTCACCCCGATGGGCGGGAGTATTTGCTGGAAATTGTCGGCTACTGGCGGCCAGAGTATCTGCGTAAGAAATTTGCCCAGGTGCGCCAGTCAGAGCGAGATAACCTGATCTTGGCCGTGTCGGAACGGCTGAACCTGGAGAAAGCCGGGGTAGATAGTGGCCAGGGTACCCGCCAGGGTGGTCTGGTTTAAGAGCAAGCTACAGCCCAAAGCCATCCTGGATGTGCTAAGAGAGGATTCGCTTAAGCCGAGATAGCGACAGGACTGGGAATCTAGGCTCTAGAAGCCAGGAGTGCAGGTATGACCAGCTTCTAGCGCCTAACTCCTAAATCCGTTCCCAGAACCATGTCCACCCTAAGGTTGATGCCCTTCTAGCAGACCAGCAGACGGATTGGTCAGCCCGCTAAGCTACCTCGCAAGACTTGATGGGCCGTTAAGGTGAAACCGCTAACTACGCCTGAGCTGATAGGTACCGATACTCTGGTGCTACTCACCGCCAATTCTGTCTTGAGGGATAGCTGCTCATAGGCCACGCCCAGTTTGAGCCATGTGGCTACTAGCAACATGACGATACGACGATTCAATTCACCCTCAGCAGGCACCGCAACTAATACCCCGTTCTCTAGCTCGTACAAGGTATCTGTGCCATCGTCGTAGGCGAGAAACTCTTCAAAGGTGAGTTTTGGAGAGGCGACGGTCATGGTCGTAACCCTGGTAATAGCTGGCGACGATGGCAATGGCCATCCACCATAGCGTACTAATTTGGGGGCGATACATCACCGTGTCGGCAATGCCCTGGCCGAGAATGCCAGCAATGGCGGCGATCGCCCCGATCAGCCAGTAGCCCTGCACATCCTGGGTTTGGCGCAACCGTTGGAGCTGCAACCAGCCCTGCTGAAACACCACGGCAAGCAGCCAGAGAAACGCCAGAAAGCCAACAATTCCGCCTTCCACCAGTACTTCTAGAAAAACAGAGTAGGCGCTGAGGGCAGTATAACGGGGGCGTTGATAGAGCGGGTAGACGGCATTGAAGGCATCGTTGCCGGGGCCAATGCCCAGCAGGGGGCGATCGCGAATCATGTCCACCACGGCGGCCCAAACATTCATGCGAAAGTTGTTGCTGCTGTCGGCCCGGCCTACGAACATACTCAGCACCCGCGCCCGCAAAGAACTAACGGACATCACCGCCAACACCACTAAAGCCGCCGCCCCACCCAGGAGCAGGGGCAGTGCCCAGCGCTTCCAAAAGGGGGAAAACCAGATGCTCCAGTACTGCACTGTTAGGGTCAGCAGCACAAAACCGCCGATTAAAAAGCCAATCCACCCGCCCCGGCTGAGGGTCAACACCAGGCAGAGCAGGTTAATCGTCATGGCCAGCAGAGCCAGCCCCTTGGGAGCCCAACGGGGCCAGGCAAACACCGCCATAGCGCTGAACATGATGCCGGGAATCAGGTAACCGGCCAGCAGGTTGGGGTTGCCTAAAAAGCTGTAGATCCGGGTGGTATCCACCAGAGTGGAATTCACATCCACCCAGGTGGCCAGGGCGGTAGCGCCAAAGAAGTACTGCCGCAAACCATACACCGACACCGGCAGCGTAGTCAGAATGTAGGCCAGCACCAGCAAATTTCTGGCCCTGGGATGGCGGGCAACTCTGGCCATTAGCAAAAACAACAGCAGGTTAAGGGTGAGCTTGATCAACCCACTCACCGCCGCCCCCCGCACCGGCGACAGGGCCGTAGCCAGCACCATCACCCCCCAGTACACCGCCACTGTGAGGTGAACTGGCGTAATTCCCGCCCCGGCTTCGTCCGTTAGGGTCAGCAGCAGCCATAGGGCAGCGGCGGCCAGCAGCAGCACGCCAATCAGCGTGGTAGACACGTAGGGAGCCAGGGCAAACAGTACCACCACCAGGGCCAGACCAATCCAGTCGCCCCAGGGCAGCAGTTGGCTCCCCTGCCGCCACCGCCGCAGGGGAGCCAGCAGGCGATGCAGGAGGCTGGCTTCCCGCCATTTCTCGAAGCTGGAGTTGGATAGGGTAAGCTGTTGCCAGAACGCCGTCAGCATAGGTTAGGGCTGCGTAGATCAAAAAAGTCCTCCCCATCATGCCAAGGTTTGGGGCAACTGTGTCAAAAAACCCTCACCTAAACCTAGGGAAACGTTAAGAGAAGTGTAATTTCCCTCACCTGTGAAAAGCCCTTGTAATGCCCCAAAAAGCCTTAATTAGGCGTTAACACCGGCCCTAAATCCCCTGTTTACAATGATGGGCAGCAAAGCTCCCTTCCATATCCAGGAGAACAACATGGCCAGCCTCTTAGAGCAGCTTCGGCAAATGACCGTGGTTGTCGCCGATACCGGAGACATTCAAGCCATCGAAAAATTTACCCCCCGCGACGCTACCACCAACCCTTCACTGATTACGGCGGCGGCGCAAATGCCTCAGTACCATGAAATTGTGGATGAAACCTTACTGAAGGCCAAGGCCGATGCTGGTTCGGTCGCGTCCGATAAGGATATTGCCAACCTCGCCTTTAACCGTTTGGCCGTGTCCTTTGGCCACAAGATTCTGGCTATTGTGCCGGGCCGGGTTTCTACGGAGGTAGATGCCCGCCTCTCCTACGACACTGAGGCCACCATTGCCACCGCCCACAACCTGATTGAGCAGTACGACCAGCTCGGCATTTCCCCCGAACGGGTGCTGATCAAGATTGCCTCCACCTGGGAGGGCATTAAGGCGGCTGAGGTGCTGGAAAAAGAAGGCATTCACTGCAACCTGACGCTGCTGTTTGGGGTTCACCAGCGATCGCCTGCGCTGAAGCGGGCATTACTCTGATCTCGCCCTTTGTTGGTCGCATCCTCGACTGGTACAAGAAAGATACCGGGCGCGAAGACTACGCCCCCCACGAAGACCCCGGCGTGTTGTCTGTAACCCAGATTTACAATTACTACAAGAAATTTGGCTACAAAACCGAGGTGATGGGAGCCAGCTTCCGCAACATTGGCGAAATTACTGAACTGGCCGGTTGCGACCTGCTCACCATTTCTCCCCAGCTTCTAGCCCAGCTTGAAGAAAACCAGGGCGACCTACCCCGCAAACTGGATCCTGACAAGGCAGCGGCAATGGAAATCGAGAAAATCACGATGGACGAAGCCACCTTCCGCTCCATGCACGCGGCAGACCGTATGGCCACTGAAAAGCTGGATGAAGGCATCAAAGGCTTCAGCAAGGCGCTGGAAACCCTGGAAGATTTTCTGGCTACCCGCCTGACCCAGCTTACCCAGGGCGAAATGATGGTCAGCCACGCCCGCGATGACCTGTTCAAAGCCTACGACCTGGATGGCGATGGCTTCATCACCCGCGAGGAGTGGTTGGGCACCGATGCTGTGTTTGATGCCCTCGACTCTGACCACGATGGCAAACTCTCTATAGAGGAAATTGGGGCAGGGTTAGGGGCCGCGTTTCAGTTAGCCTGAGCCCACAGCCTAGCCTTAGTTGCAGATGGGGCCGCCTAGATAACCACTGGGCGGCCTCATTTGGTTTGAGTGGTTCAGTCTTAGGCCCAATCTCCAAACTGAGTCTACCAACATTGCC
>JAAUUR010000374.1 GCA_012031045.1 Leptolyngbyaceae cyanobacterium SM2_5_2 | reverse complement strand
CAAATAGAGGGTGGTAGGGCAAATCGTGGGCGACCAGGTACTGATAGACTTGCTTAGCGGTCCACTTCAGGATAGGCATGAGCTTGTAGCGGCCATCCTGAATACCCACCCGATCCAGAGAGCGGCGATGATCAGTCTGGTCGGCCCGCAGCCCCGTGAGCCAGGCCGTTGCTCCCCACTCCTGGAGCGCCCGCTGCATGGGTTCAACCTTGCGAATCTGATCGTAGCGGTTGAGAGCCGCGACATCCTGCTGTTCCCATAGTCGTCCGTAGAGCGCCTCCATGCGGGCGGGGCTAAGGGGCGACTGATAAACCTGCAAATTCAACCCCAACTGTACGGTCAGGTCTTCGGCAAAACGGTAGGTTTCGACGGGTAAATAGCCAGTGTCTACCCAAATAATTGGAATATTAGGCACCACCTGGGTAACAAGATGCAGCATCACCGCCGACTGAATGCCAAAGCTGGTGCTCATGACCAGTCCCTCACCAAAGGTTTCGTCGCCCCACTGCACCAGGCGGGTTGCATCGGCATCACCCCACTGGTGATTGATGGTATCCAGGTCAAGGATGGGGCGGGTGGGGCTCTTGCTGGGCAAAAGCACGGTATCTGACATGGATGTTCTGTTTCCGTTCAACAAAGGCTTCGCTCCAAAACCATTAGGCCGCAGTCATCACAGCGTAGATAAATTCCTAAGAATACAGGGTTTTAAGGAAGTATTCGGATTATGGGAACCGGCTCAATCTACAGCGTTCTCAACCCGTTGAAATGGAGAGCTAACCCCGTCAGATGGGCCTACCATCAAATGGCTAAGCTTTAGCTTATACCGATTCAATTGGCAGCGGCAGAATGGATCCTGCTTAACTGTTAGGCAGACCCACGATCGCAGAGCCAATCAGCCGCTCTAACCATACAGGAATTTATACTTAGATCCTAGATGACGGCCATGGTTTCGGGGTAAGGTCATAGGCCGGTTTCTGCTACCTCAGTCCTCAGCCGGCCCAGTTGGCTCTAAAATCCACCCAAGAGTCTATCCCTACCGCTGGTTTGCCCATGACCTCCAACACCCACCTACCCCGTGACTCTAATCGGCTATGGCCGACCACCCGCCCCACCCCCAATGGCCCGGTCAAGCCAGACTGGCCGTGCAGTTTGTGATCAACTACGAAGAGGGCGGCGAAAATTGCATCCTCCATGGTGATACCGCCTCAGAGGCCTTTTTGTCGGAAAGTGTAGGCGCACAACCGCTCCTGGGAGTGCGCAATATGACCATGGAGTCGATGTATGAGTACGGCAGCCGGGCCGGGTTCTGGCGGCTGCATCGACTATTTACCAGTCGGGGGGTGCCTCTCACGGTCTACGCTGTGGCCATGGCCATGGAGCGCCACCCCGATGCGGTTGCCGCCATGCTTGAAGCGAATTGGGAAATCGCCAGCCACGGCTACCGCTGGATTGACTACCAGTACCTCAGTGCCGACACCGAGCGGGAGCACATTCGTAACGCGGTGGAAATCCACACCCGCGTGGCCGGTAGCCGTCCCCTGGGCTTTTACCAGGCCGCATGAGCCCCACACCCGTGCGCTGGTAGTAGCAGAAGGTGGCTTTCTCTACGATGCCGACAGCTACGCCGACGACCTCCCCTACTGGAGCACTGAGTACGGCAGACCCCATCTGATCATCCCCTACACCCTCGACAACAACGATATGCGCTTTGCCACCTACGCCGGGTTTAATTCTGGGGATCAGTTTTTTGCTTACCTGCGCGACGCCTTCGATACCCTCTACGCCGAAGGCGCGGATGCCCCGAAAATGATGAGCATTGGCCTGCACTGTCGGCTAGCGGGTCGCCCAGGCCGCACCGCTGCCCTGGCCCGCTTCCTTGACCATGTGCAGAGCCATGATCAGGTCTGGATCTGCCGACGAGTGGATATGGCCCACCACTGGTATGAGCACCATAGCTTGCCTGCCGCCTAACCAGGTGCAGAGCTTGACAGTCCACGAGTTATGCCGGCGATCCTTAAGACTGAGTTATCATAGCCCCAAAATTAGGCAGGCGTTACCCAGTTAACTGTTGTGCTCAGAGCGTTATCCTATGCTGTAAGCCCAGTTAGTTTTTTTAGCGAAGACAGCGTGAACGCAGCAGAACAGGCGAACAGCATTGAATTTGCTAGCAAAATTGCCACTGTGGTAGGTCTTTTTCAAGGGGAGAATTTTCCTGACCTGCGGGGTGGATTTAAAACCTTGGGCTAATGACCAGGAAACCCGTCAACTGGTTGATCCAGACTCTATTGATATCGGGTTTCATTTTCCTGGCGTGAGTCGGCTATTTAGCTGCCGCAGTTTGCTGGTGCAAATTCGGCTGCACACCGACCCTGATGGCCAACAGCGGCGAGTTATTGGCCTGGATATTGCCGGGTTTGACCATCGCGGTAAGCAGTGGACGCTCTCTACCATCCATAACTGGGCATTTACCGGCAGTACGATACCTGATCACACCTGTGGGGAGCGGCTGAGGCAATGCTGTCGGCAGGTGTTAGCCCTGTTCAATCCGCCGCCTGATTTGACCAACTAACCCATAGCCAGGGTTGGCTGATTTGTATATTCGCTGGGGCCAAGTTAGCCGCCTAACAGCCGTAATCCTTTGGGATAATATCTAAAGAGTCTTCCTTAGCGCTATTTATCCTGGATTTGTTATGAGTAAGGGTACGCTGTTTGATAAAGTTTGGGATTTGCATACCGTTGGCACCCTCTCTTCTGGGCAAACCCAGCTCTTTATTGGCCTACATCTCATCCATGAGGTCACCAGCCCCCAGGCCTTTGCCATGCTGCGCGAGCGGCAACTGCCGGTGCTGTATCCCCAACGCACGGTAGCCACGGTGGATCACATTGTACCGACGGAAGACCAGGCTCGGCCTTTCCTGGATCCCTTAGCCGAGTCAATGATGCAGGCATTGGAGCAAAATTGCCAGGACTTCGGTATCCGCTTTTACAAAATTGGCTCTGGGCATCAGGGAATTGTCCACGTGATTGCGCCCGAACAGGGGCTAACCCAGCCCGGTATGACCATTGCCTGTGGGGATAGCCATACCTCTACCCACGGTGCCTTTGGGGCGATCGCCTTTGGCATTGGCACCAGCCAGGTGCGCGATGTGCTGGCCTCTCAAACCCTAGCCTTGGACAAGCTCAAGGTGCGCCGCATTGAGGTCAATGGTGAACTGCGACCAGGGGTGTATGCCAAGGACGTGATTCTCCATATCATTCGGAAACTGGGGGTTAAAGGTGGCGTCGGCTATGCCTATGAATATGCCGGTACTACCGTAGAGGCCATGTCGATGGAAGCCCGCATGACCCTTTGCAATATGTCCATTGAAGGGGGCGCGCGGTGTGGCTACGTTAACCCTGACCAAACCACCTACGACTACCTACACGGTCGTGAATTTGCGCCTCAGGGGGCAGATTGGGAAAAGGCCGTAGCCTGGTGGCAAACCCTGCGTAGCGAACGCGATGCAGTGTATGACGATGTGGTTGTATTTGAGGCCACGGAGATTGCCCCGACCATCACCTGGGGGATTACGCCTGGCCAGGGCATCGGCATTGATGAAGTCTTGCCCGCTGTGGAGAGCTTTGCCGAGGGCGATCGGGTTTTGGCCCAGGAAGCCTTTGCCTATATGGATTTAGTTCCTGGCCAGCCGTTAAAGGGCATGGCCATTGACGTGTGTTTTATCGGTAGTTGCACTAATGGCCGCCTCAGCGATCTACAAGAAGCCGCCAGGGTAGTGCAGGGCCGACAGGTTGCTGAAGGGATCAAAGCCTTTGTAGTGCCAGGGTCTGAGCAGGTTAAGCAGCAGGCCGAAGCCGAAGGGTTAGACAAGGTTTTCATGGCGGCTGGGTTAGAATGGCGGGAAGCTGGCTGCTCTATGTGTTTGGCCATGAATCCTGATAAGCTCCAGGGTCGCCAGATAAGCGCCTCATCCTCAAACCGCAACTTTAAGGGACGGCAGGGATCGGCCTCAGGACGCACCCTGTTAATGAGCCCGGCTATGGTAGCCGCCGCCGCGATCGCAGGCCGCGTCGTCGATGTGCGTGATTACCTCCCCCAAGGATTGACCAGCCGCCCCCAAGCCTAGCCCTGGCAACCCGATGGCTTAAAGGTATCCCAGATTGCAGGCTTGAGAATTCTGAGTGCCTTAGCTTACAAAGCTTAACAAATTGTTTCCTGGAGCTTAACCTTGGCTGGGAGGTTTCTTAATTTCTGCCGCTGAAGATAGGGGTACGTGAGCTGCCAGCGTCAAGTTTTGAGTCATTCTTGTTACTGTTTGGAGCGCTTGGGCTGGTAGTTTCGTTCGGCGCACTCTGGGTACCCCTGTGTCTGTAATTACCGGCGCTTCCCGCGATGCCATCGTGGGCTTGCAAAGTCATCAAACATTTATTGATTTACTGGAACAGCTCTATCGAGACCGAGCACTCGTCGCCTATCCTACGGGTCAGGCTATTCCTCTCCATGCCGATGAGGTGTTGGTGGTCTGTCGGGGCATCGTGCAGTTATTCACCATTCAGCAAGATGGTAGTGAAACGCTACTGGGTTTAGCGGGGCCATCAATGCCCATGGGACTACCGCTTACAACGGTCGATCCTTACTGGGCTACGGCGCTGACGGATGTTGATCTACTATCCTTGCCCTTCACCGAAATCGAGGAATCCCCCGTCCTAATGGCGGGTATTTTTCGCAACCTTACCCTGCGGCTTCAGCAGTCTGAGGCATGGCTAGCGCTAGCGGGTAAGCGGCTGGTTGCCGACCGGCTCAAGCACTTTCTGCTGATGTTAGCTAAGGACTTTGGCCAGGTTGAACCGGGTGGCATTCGCATTCCCATCCGTCTTACTCATCATCAGCTAGCCACCGCTATTGGTACAACCCGCGTAACCGTCACCCGTTTGCTGAAAGATTTTAAGGCTGAAGGTTGGCTAGTTGTAGATCAGCGGCAGATTTTACTGGGAATGGATCCAAAATTCCCCGCCAATCAGCTACTTAGCCCAATGCACTATCGCTCGATGTAGTAGTTTTGCCTAGCTGTAGCTGGAAAAGCTAGGAAGACAATACAGAAACCCGGTTTACTCAGCC
>JAAUUR010000373.1 GCA_012031045.1 Leptolyngbyaceae cyanobacterium SM2_5_2 | reverse complement strand
CTTATCGGCATGGGTTTTGTTGATGTCGGCGTGCTTACAGGCTGCGATGTGGGTTGAAATTGGTAAAGATATGGTGTCAGTTCCTGCTTGAGTCAAAGGCTATTCGCCGCTATGACCTGAGTTAAATAGCGGTTGAGAATGTTATCGAAATAATTAAGCCAGAGATAATTTCAAGAGACAAATCAAATATTTCTTTTAATCTTTGTATTTTGTCTCAGGTACAGATCTTTAAAGCTTGCTGTTAAGCCAGATTTATCAACTAGAAACAACAGTAAATTGAATTACTCTGGCTGTCACTATAGTGAGATCTAGTTCTAGACCTGTCAAAATGTTGGGTTTCTTATGGGTATCTCGAAAAATGCAAGCCTTATTGACAATGTCAACGAAGTTTCAGTGCCTGTGGACTCCAAAAATTCTCAACAAGGCAATTAATCGCGGTGTCCTTATGATCTTTCAGAAGTTCGATGAGCAGAGTTTTCCTTTCGTTAAACAATCCTTGATTTTTTCTATGGTAAGTATAGGCTTAATGCGGGAAAACGAGATTCGAAGATCTAATAATGCAACTCAGTGGACTATCCAGGTACCCAACAGTTTGACAGGTTGGAAACTGGAGGATGCGCCGGTATACACAAAAGGGTTTTCCATCAAGAATTGATCAGCACTTGCTCAAACTTTGCGCTAAAAATGATGCCGCGATTACGCCAGCTTTGGTTCACAGGCCTTTCCACAGTCTCTTTGCTGACAGTGAGTTTATTGGGAGAAGCTCTCTTGTCTCGCACAGCCTTCGGTGCCGAGGAAATTCGGCTGGTTGTAGGCGGACCGATCGCAGTTTCTATCTCAGGCGATGCACTGGAGACCTTTGCCCAGACCGGAGAAATTCCCCCTAATCTTCGTCCTTACGCCCGGTTTTTAGACGATGGCAATCGTCAACAGTTGCGCGAGGGCTTGAACCGGTCAGCGCCGTTAAGTGTAAGCACAGTGGGCCATGTGGCTTACTCCCCCCCTAGGTCGCGACACCCTATTCAACCTGGGCAAAGTGCTGCGTACCCACCCTGAGGTGAATGGTTTCCACGGCTTACGGGCGGCTCTCATCAATGCGGCAGCGGCTAACCCGGACGGCTGGACCGCGATTGACGTTTTGAGGCATTTTCCCACCGATGTTGTTCATCTTGACCTGCAAGACTTTTTGGCACTCAGGCAGAAATTAGCTGTATACCTGGGCTATCGAGAAGCCGTAGTCTCCGCAATTCAAGCCGAAGCGACCAACGTCGCGGCGCAATTCCCGATCACCCAGCTACCAACCTCTGAACCGCTATACGAAGCGGGTCCTTACCCGGTAACGAAAGAGACCTTGGTGGTCGAAGATCCTTCATTACGTCAGACGGCAGCCGGGCTGACCGTAAATTACGATTTCCCGGTAGATATCTATTGGCCCCAGGGTAGCCCTGAGCCTTCGCCAGTCGTCATTATTTCCCACGGCTTTGGTGATGTGAAGGAGACTTTTGTCTTTATGGCTGAGCATCTGGCTTCCCACGGCTTTGTGGTCATGGTGCCGGAGCATGTGGGCAGCGATTTAAATTATCGGCAACAGTATTTGCAGGGACGGCTGAATACGCTGCTGAGCCCCATGGAATTTCTGAATCGACCGCAAGAAATTTCATTTTTGATTGATGAGCTAAAGCGACGGGTTGAGAGTGATGTGACCTGGGCTAATCGGTTGGACCTGGATAATATCGGTGTGATGGGCGATTCGCTAGGGGGAGCCACCGCCCTGGCCTGGCTGGGGCAGAAATTAACTATGCCCGGCTAGCTGCGGCCTGTGGTGACGACAGTCTGATGATCGACTCAGCCCTATACTTGCAGTGTCGCGCTCGGTTTTTACCTCCTGAGAACTATGAGTTGAGAGACGACCGCATCAAGGCGGTGTCAGTCACCCATCCCATTGGTGGGTTTATGTATGGCCCCGAAGGCATGGGACAAATCAATATCCCACTGCTGATGATTTCGGGCAGCAATGACATTATTTCCCCCGTGGTGACCGAGCAGATTCATCCATTTATTTGGGTTTCATCCAGCCAGAAAACTCTGGCTTTGCTAGACATTGGCACTCACTTCTCATCTAAGCCAGGCCAGGAGAAAGCCACGTTTGATGGCGATCCCTCGGGGGCATTCATCCGGGTTTTGCAGGGCGAACACCGTAGATGTCGGCACCCGCTATTCGAAAGCCCTTAACCTCGCGTTTTGGCGTATGAACTTGCAGGGACGTTCAGAGTATGCGCCTTATCTAACAGCGGCCTATGGCGAAGCTTTGAGTGTAGGCCAACCCATGCGGGTTTCTATGGTTCAGTCCTTGACTCCAGAGCAACTCGAAACAGCCTATGGACGCACGCCGCCCGTAGCCATTGTTCCCCCGGCCCTAGAGCCAACTCCAGTCCTCCGAAACGAAAGTGTACTAGCAGAAATTGAGCGTACCGGGGTGCTAAAAGTGGCTTTTCCAAAGATTTGCCGCCCCTTTGGTTTTATTAACGAGGAGAATGAATGGGATGGCTACTGTGGCGCGATCTCCCTCGCCCTGGGGCAATACCTATCCACCAGACTGGATGTTGCTAGACCTGTTCAGGTGGTGGAACTGACCTCGACTTTGCAAACCCGATTTGATCTGGTACGCGACGGCATCGTCCATTTAGAATGTGGCCCGAATACGATCAGAGCGGATATTCCTGGCATTACCTTTTCTGAGCCCCTTTACGCGACTGGGGCAAGATTCCTAATTCCTAACCAATCAGCCGAAACCATCCGACCCAGTTTGCCTCTGGCGGGTCTCAGGCTGGGGGTTTTGCAAGATTCCACCACTGAAAGCTTTGTGCGAGGGACCTACCCACAAGCTGATATTGTGACGTTCTCTGGCGATCAAGATCAGGCCCAGGGGGTCCAGGCCGTAGCAGTAGGAGAAATTGACGCCTTTGTGGGAGACAGCATTCTCTCAAGGGCTGAGGTAGAGCGGCAAAAATTGCCAGCGGCTGACTATAGGCTTGTGCCGGAAACGCCCCTAACCTGTGAGTTTTACGGCTTCATTTTGCCGAACAACGACCCCACCTGGAAGACTCTGGTCGGACAGGTTTATTCGGGAGTCAGAGAACACTTTCAGGCGGCCTTTGAACAAAACCTTCGCGAATTAGAAGCCTGTCTTGATCAGTAATGTTCTAAGCAGTCGTCTTGGCTTGCTGTTCATACCCAAGTAAGTCATCAATCTACATCAAGAAGACAAACAGGAAATATCTATGGAGACTCTATGCATAATCAGATCTTGGTGACGATAGCTTTAGCAACACGTTTAACCCGCCGGTTGACGGATCATACAGCCAACGAGGTCTGCAGGGCCTTCAGTTCACGCAGTTTTGGCCTTAACCACCGCAGTCGCCTGACTGCTGTCTTTGCCATCGTGGTGGTTCAATCGGCTGTACCACAGTGCGGGTCGACTCAAGCCCCAGCCCCAGCCCCCGTGCCGAATCAGACCCCCGCGCCTGAGTCAGTTGAAACGTCCACCCCAGAGCCTGATCAGACATCTGCGGCTGAGCCAGAGGCCGTTGTCAGCGCCCTTATGGATGCCATGCAGGCAAACGATGCGGAACAGATTCGGGCGTTATTCGATGCGAATGCTTCTCAGGCCTATGGGGGATGGGGAGGCGAGGTCAGGGGAGGCGTTTTTTTAGCTGGCTTGAGAGCGACATTATTGAGCGCGAGGGCCGGGTTGAGGATCCGCAACTGACTGTCGATGGCAACGAAGTGGTGGTAACTGGCCAGTATCAAAGTCGCGGCTACCAAAGCGCAGCCAATTTCCTGATCACCGTGGAAGGTGGCCTCATCACGAGTTGGCGGATGCGGTATTGAGGTCCTTTCCTCTGAACCGGTAGAAAAGCCCTGGAACGTTGGTACAGAAACTCGGTTTCTACGTGTGAAAAGGCGAAACCCGATGGCTGGCCAACGAAGAAACCGGGTTTCTGGCCATACTGAACCGATGCTCTGGGCGAGATAGTGTTGATCTGGATTACTCCTGGGATAGCGTTGACGGATCAACCCCCAGTTCTTGAAGTTTCGCCGCCAGGCGATCGGCCCGCTGCTTCTCTTGTTCGGCCCGCTGTTTTTCCTGCTCAGCCCGCTGCTTCTCTTGTTCGGCCCGCTGCTGAGCCGCTTCTTCCGGTAAAAGCACCAGGTTGCCCTCTCGGTCATACAGCCTTAGCCAGTGACAACTGCCGGTCATGGGTTCGCGGTCAATGGCTCCTTCCCAGGTACCCAGCCACAGCCCCAACGCTTCACACCAGAGCCAGCCCTGGTCGTTAGGGGAGAGGGGTTGATAGCCATGGGTTAAATCCAAACTCCACCCCTCCAGAGAAGTGGGCTCGAACGGATCAAACACGTAGTAGTTGCGGGTCTTGAACGTCTGTTCATAGAGGTCTTTCTTGACCCCTTTGTCCACGGCTGCCGTACTGGGCGAGAGCAACTCCACAATCACATCAGGATAGCGACCGTCTTCTTCCCACACGACCCAACCCTGGCGTTCACGATCGCTCTCAACTCCCAGAACCGCAAAAAAGTCAGGCCCTCGAAAGTCCCGATTCATGGCCTGATTGCGGCTGTAGTAGACAAACATGTTTCCGCCCGCAAAGCTGTCTGGTCGCCCTGAAAGCCCTTGCTGGGTAGAGCGAATCAGCACGTTCATGGCAATACGATGGCGATTACTTTCCAAGGGCTCTCCATCATCAAAAATCAAATCGGTAGGGGGGGAGGGCGCTTCCCAGTCGGGCTGGATTACCTGACTTTCTAAGGCTGTTTCTGGGTCATAGGGTAACCTCCCTGGGTTCTGCGATCGTCCGTTCAATGTTTGGATGCCCGTTAGCAGCAAGACCCGTGTCGAAAACACATTGATGGGGGCCTCGGAAAAACGACGGCTCCACCATTGAATCTAGCTTGAATTGCTTCTCAGTCTAGCGAAATGAGCGACTGTTTTACCTGATGGGTAGATGGCAAGAGCAAGAGCCAACGTAACTACAGCGACAGGCGAAGGTTAGTAAAGTTCCCATCCTCTTTGATTTCAGCTTCCTGGTGGATCGCATTGCGGTAGGT
>JAAUUR010000372.1 GCA_012031045.1 Leptolyngbyaceae cyanobacterium SM2_5_2 | reverse complement strand
GTCATCAAGCTGGTACTCAGGTGCGAGGGCCAGCCAGCCAGCCCTGGTGGGGCATCACCACCATGATGTCTGAATCAGGCGCGGAGATCGCCTTAACCCAGAACAGGCTGCCCCATGCGGCCTTGAGGGTAGGTCAACCTGTCGAACTAGAAATTGCCGAGGAAGGCTTGCCCCTAACTGGACTTATCCGTGAGGTGAAACAGGAGCAAGAGTTCCCTCAGGTGCGGGTAGAGTTTGACCCCATGCCTGTACCGCAATACCGTAGCCTGGTAGAAACCCTGTTTTGCCGCCCCGGCCAATGGAAACGGTGGGATAGCCCCGGTGAACTGCAATCCCTGTGGCTGTTGCTAAGGATCCTCTTTCGCCCACCCGTCCTAAGCCGCAACTTTGGCGTTAAAGCCTTGCCGGTCGCCAAGACTTAATCCCACGTTAACCCACTTGGCAGTACGAGTGATGATTATGGGGAAGAGCCATTTACGTCTTAAGTAAATTCGGTTCGCACCTGACTCACATTGTCAAACCCGGCCTAATGCCGGGTTTTTTGTGCCGCCATTTTTTTTTGATCTTATTTGTGATTCTAATTGCGCAGCACATAGCCCACACCGCGCACGGTCTGAATCAGGCGGCTTTCACCCTCGGCTTCTAGCTTCAGGCGCAGGTAGCGAATGTACACCTCGATAATATTAGAGTCGCCCATGAAGTCGTAGCCCCAGACCTCCTCCAGGATGCGATCGCGGGTTAGCACCTGGCGGGGGTTGGTCATTAGGTATTCCAGCAGGTCAAACTCCTTGGCGGTGAGTTCAATTTCTCGCTGGCCTCGCCTTACCTGGCGGCTCTTGCGATCTAAGGTCAGATTGTCGAAGACCAAACTTTCGGCGTCTTGAGGTTCGTTGCGGCGCAGGTGAGCACGCACGCGGGCCAGCAGTTCTTCAATACTAAAGGGCTTAACAACGTAGTCGTCGGCCCCGGCGTCTAGCCCTTCGACCCGATCGCTGACCTCGTCCTTAGCGGTGAGCAGCATCACCGGAGTTTGGCACCCAGTTTGGCGCAAGCGGCGACACACTTCTATCCCCGTGAGGCCGGGCATCATCCAGTCCAAAATAATCAAATCGGGCGATTGATCGCGGGCCGCCATTAGCCCAGACAGGCCATCATGGGCCACGCTAACTTCGTAGCCTTCGTAGGAAAGCTCTAGCTGCACGAACTTTGCCAGCTTTTCCTCATCCTCAACCAGTAGAATACGAGCGCTCATTGGGTTTCTCCTACATTGGTAAGCTAACAGTAAATACGCTTCCCTGGTCAGGTTTGGATTGCACGCTCAACTGCCCTCCCATAGCCTCCACCAGTGATCGAGCCAGCGTCAGCCCTAGCCCAGTGCCTCCCGTATACCGGCTGCGGGTTTCATCTACCCGGTAGAACGGGTTAAAAATATCAGCCTGACACTGAAAGGGAATGCCAATCCCCCAATCCTGCACCTGGATAACGGCCCAACTGTCTTGCTGAAGCAGGTGGATGGCAATGGGCTGGGCATCGGGAGAGTAGCGCAGGGCATTGTCCAACAGCTCTACCAAAACGGTCTGCAGCTTGAGTGCATCCACCGGGATCACCAGGGAGAGGGCATCCCCGTCTAAAACAATCCTGGACAGATCTTCAGGATTTTGTAAATAGTCGGTCTCGGCAATTGTAATAGCGTCTTTGACAACCTCCTTGAGAGCAGTTGGGGCCAGGGTAAGGGGCATTTGGCCATTATCTAATCGGGCTAAATCGAGCAATTGGGTGAGGAGATGCACGGTGCGTCGGGTCTCGTTGGCTACAATGGTTAACCCCTCTCGCTGAGGAGGAGTGAGGTTGTCGCCCCGGCGCAGGGTGCTCTCCACATAGCCCTGTACCAGAGAGAGGGGTGTCCGCAACTCGTGGGACATGTCATTAAAAAAGCGCTTCTGCTGTGCCCAGGCTTTAGACAGCCGATTCAACATTAGGTTATAGGTTTGGGCCAGTTCCTGCACCTCCGTAGGGGCCGCCGCCAGGGTAAGTTGATGTTGAGCCAGGGTATCGGCGGTGACTTCGCTAGCCAGGCGGTTGAGCTTGCGAATCGGGCTGAGGGTGCGGCGAATGTAAAAGGCAAAGGCCACCGCCAGCAGCGTCACCATCAGCAGGCTGGTGAGCCGCAACATCCGCAGCAGTTGCCTCAGACTCTGTACATCTGCCGTAATGTCATCGGCCACATAAAGGGTGCTGGCGGGCAATCCCTCAATGGCCAGGGGTTGGGAGCACACTACCAACCACCAACCGTTTACAGCCAGCACCGCCGTGCCAACGTCAGTGGAGTTTTGCAACAGCGTTTGAGCGACGCCAGAGGCTTGCCAGGAGCCCATTTTCAGAGTCTCAGACTGAGCCAGCAGTTGGCTATCAGGAGTTTTCACCCAAATGGCTAAGTCTCCCGCAGTGCGATGGTCAATCACTTTGTCTAGCGCCACCTGAGCTGGCATGGTGGTCGCGTAGTAGCGCACATCCTCCTCCAACCGTTCGCTCAGGAGAGCGGCGCTTTGCCGATGGCGCTCAACTAAAATTTGCTGCGTACGCCAGCCCATCCAGGCCGTCATTGCACCAATGCCCACCAGGGAAGCCAACACCACTCCAGCCGTCAGACGAATCTGTAGCGAGTTAGGATCAGCCACTCGCTCGCTAAGAGTTCGCATATAGTGCCAGAGCTTCGCCATTTAAGGTACGTATACCATCAAAAGTCCTTGCATCCAGGGCTAAAAGCCCCCAGATGAGAGAATATTGCCTTGACTGTAACAAGCGATTCTGAGAACGGGCTGATAGAACTCTCTCGAAAAGCCAAATTTAATAAAATCAGTCTGCCTCAACCGAGAGCTTGGAAGAGCCAGTGTTAAGAATGTTACAGTGTCAACCTTTCCACACATCCTTGCAAAAGGCGGCGGCAATTCTTAACGTCAGGTAAAGTCGTTTTTTGATCACTTAATTCCTCGATTCAGTTTGTTAGAACGACAGTGTTACTACAGTATTTCAATGTTACAAAACAACAGTTCATCAAGGCTTTGTCAGGGATTTAAGTTTGTTCTCAAAATCAAAACCATCCGGAATATCGATGGCATGGTTGGAAATGTATTTCTTAAATGCTTGAAAGACACCTTTCCCTAGGTGTACTCAAGGCTTTGCTTTAGGTTTGGCCGTTGAGAAATCGATTATTTCAGAGTTACAGCCATGCCCTGAATCGCTGGGTATGGCATTCCCACACGTTACGCCCCCTACCTGTGAAGGAGTTGCACGCACTATGTTTCTTCGTCTAATCACCAAGGTCGCTACGGTAGTTGCGGCCTCTTTAACTATGGCCATAACCTCTGTAATCATGCCAGCTCAAGCCCTGGAAGTTACTATTAATACCAATGGCGTAGCACGAACCTTTGAGCTATCGGTTATATCTGGCTCCTTTAATGAAATAGAAGAGACCCATCCCGGACGTTTAACGGAAACCCCCTGGTATGGCGACCAAACCCTGGCTGCATCAGTGGCCAAAGAAGCAATTAATCAAGGTGGGCTATCAGCTGAGGGTGGGTTTGTTTTTGCCACTCAGAATGGCTCAAAAATCGAGGGTATTGCCTGGAAACCCCCAGCCAATGCCAGTAATGGGGGTAACAACGCCGTTGAATCCGCCCTGTTTAAGCCGGATGTGCCAATCAATTACGTCTATATTCGAGAAGTAAATGATGACGCTATCCCTATTCCCCTTGGCGGTGGTGGCGGCGGCGGCGGCGGCGCTTCGGTGCAGACAATCCCCACCCCGGCCCTGTTACCTGGTCTATTGGGGCTAGGCATTGCCGCTTGGCAAAAGCGCCGCTAGAGGCAAAATATGTCGGAAAAGTTACATATTTTTTGGCACTTCTCATCTCTTGGCATGGAGTTGGATTCCTGAAATCCCAAAGAAATGGGCTACTTGCCAATCTCTTTGGGGTTTCAGAGGCATAGGGTCGCCTGCCTTAGGGCCAACTAAATGAGAATTTAACTTTCCCTAGCGCCCCCCATGTCGTTAAACTATCAATGATAAATAGAGTCCATCTCCGTCATTATTAACTATGTCTGTCGTTAGCCAAGTCATTTTGAACGCCGATGATGAGCTGCGCTACCCGACTAGCGGTGAGCTCAAGGCCATCGAAGACTTTTTGAAAACCGGCGAACAGCGTATGCGCATCGCCAGTACTCTGTCTGAGAACGAGAAGAAGATCGTAGACCAGGCCAGCCGTGAACTATGGCGCCGTCGTCCAGACTTCATTGCTCCAGGGGGAAATGCGTTTGGCCAAAAGCAGCGGGCGCTCTGTCTTCGTGACTATGGCTGGTACCTGCGGCTGATTACCTACGGCATTATCGCAGGCGATAAAGAACCCATTGAGAGCATTGGCTTGATTGGCGTGCGCGAAATGTACAACGCGCTGAATGTACCTGTGCCTGGTATGGTAGAAGCCATTCGTTGCCTCAAGGCGGCCTCCCTCAGCCTATTGTCCGACGAAGATGCCATTGAAGCAGCCCCCTACTTTGATTACATCATTCAGGCCATGTCCTAGCTCTGGGGCGGCCCATAGGTCATGCTTCCTGTGGAAGGGTTAGGACAGGGGTGTAACCCCGTTACACCCTGTTCTCTCTATGGCCAATGCATCCGTAAACGTTGGCCTAATACTCGCCAGCTATGCATCGACCCGCGCCTAGGCCAATCCAGCCAGGTTTGAACCGGCGCGAGTTTTTAGCGATTGCCACCCTCAGCTTAGCCGCTCAGTTAGGCTATAGTTGTGCCCGATCCGCTTCTGTGGGCTCCCGCCAGCGCGATTGTGGTAGTGGGTGCTGGCATTGCGGGTTTGGCGGCGGCACGCACGCTGATTGATAGCGGCCAGGAGGTCAAGCTCCTTGAAGCGAGAAATCCCCCTGGCGGACGGATCTGGACTGACCTGGCCTGGGCCAAGCCACCCAGCGCCATGACCACCCTACGCCAAATGTTTAGCCCCACCATCCCCGAACCAACCGCCTACGCCTAACCCGCTGGCGGTGGATCCCTTTGCGCTAGGATCCTATTCCTTCAATGCCCTTGGCTCTACACCGCAGATGCGAGATCGTCTGGCTCAGCCGATTGAGA
>JAAUUR010000371.1 GCA_012031045.1 Leptolyngbyaceae cyanobacterium SM2_5_2 | reverse complement strand
TACGAAGTAGGTGATCCCTACTGGCTGCCCAACCCAGACCCCTCTTTTCTGGCGGGTCTGCATGCTCCCCTGCGCCCCCTGCGGATTGGCTACGCTACCCGCCTGGAGCCCATTGGCGAAGTTGATGCCCTTTGTTGCCAGGCTGTTTATGAAACCGTGCAGCGGGTTGAAGACCTGGGCCACACCGCCGAGGAAGTCACCTTTCCAGACCTGAGCGACCTGATTGAGCCCTTCATTGTGGTCTGGCAATGTGTGTTGGCCGAAGCCGGCGTACCCTGGATTGTGCTGGACAAGATGAACCGCTGGCTCTACTGGCGCGCCTGGCGGATTAACAGCGGCGCTTATCTGCGAGCGGTGGCTAAGCTTCAGCAGGTGGCACGCCAGATTGTTCAGTTCTCGTCCCCCTACGACGTGCTAATTTTGCCGGTCTATATGCATCAGGCGATTCGGATCGGCGAGTGGCAAGGGTTACGCCCCGCCAAGATTCTCGAAAAGGTGATTAACTGGGTAGCGCCCTGCCCGCCCTTTAATGCCAGTGGCCAACCGGCCCTGGCCATCCCAACCGGCACCTTCGGGTCGAATGGTCTGCCTCTGGGGGTGCAGTTGGTCGGTCGCCCGGCAGATGAGACTACCCTGTTGAGCTTAGCCACCCAATTAGAAGCAGCCTATCCCTGGCATCATCGGCGGCCAGATTGGGCGGCGGTTTTAGAGGGAAGCCAGCGGTCGGAAGACCGGCCAATTTAGTTGGTGGCCAGTTGGCCGCTAACTGGCTGGAGGAACAGACTAGCTAGTACTCTGAGGCAGAAATACCCCCCCTGTTTATTAGCTTGAAAATCCTTATGAAACCTGGGGTTTCTGTTCTGGCTTCTGGCTTACGGTACCAGCCGGAGCGGTTAAGGAACTCTGAGCTTCGGCAACTAGACCAAAGCCCTAGCCTGCCGAACCGTGTGGGGCAGCACCCCCACTAGCAGCGCAAAGGCTTCATCGGGGACTTGATCCACAATACTCTGGTCGAAATAGCTCTTGAATTGCTCCAGAATCATCCGCGCGCGATCGACGGCTATGGGCTTGTCGGTAAAGTTTTGGGTCAGCCGTACCCACTGGAGGCGAATTTTCAAAGCCTTTTGCTGCTCTTCCAATGAGGCTGGCGCGGTTAGGGATAAACTGCCCAGCGAAATGACCCGACGACAATCGGCATCAAGGCCACCACCAATGGCGGCACCGGGGCCAGCAAATTCAGTGTAGAACTCTTTGTGAATAATCAGCCCGTTACGGCGGCGCATATTCACAACCCAGAGGTCTTGACTACGAATTTTAGCCAAAATATCGTCATCATCAGAGGCAGAAATATTAGATCCTCCAGCAGTTTCGAATGGATAGCGAGGAGCCATCTCAGGGTTGAGGGGAACACTTTGGTGGGCCAAGTAATTAGCTTGGGGCATCAAAACCATCCTGTCATCCTGGCCTGAAATACTCTGCTCGGAACTTTGGCTCATTCCTGCCAAACAAATGCGTTAAAAAGTGATTGAATTACTACTCTCAGAGTTATATTTTAAGGCACCAAACCAGGATGTTTTTCCTGAAAGTGTTATGTCCTCATGAAGTAGAAATAAATTCCTGGGTCGTCATTGTAAATATCTTGTAAACTTGTAGGCTAGATTTCTCAGTTTTTTCTGGTTTGGGGTAAGAAATTAATAGGTTGAAAGCCAGGGATCGCCAGCCGTTGGCTAAGTAAGAGGCTTGTGCAGGAGTAAACGGCGGGGCTGTAAGCCCAACCAGGTAGCTGCTGTTTCCTCACTTCGACAGAGATGAAAGCCCGCCTTCTGGTATAACCTCCGAGCAGGCAGATTGTCTGCCATAACGTGCAGATACAGATCGCGCAACTGCCATCCCAAAACTAGGGTTTCGCAGGTGGCGAGTAACCGGCCTGCAATGCCTCGCCGTCTAAATCCTGGAGCTACCGCCAGGTTAGACACGTAGGCATAGTGAGGGCTCATCCCCTGCCAGGGCCAAGCCTGCCGCTGGGAGACTTCGACTGTGCCAGCCATGCGAGGAGATACCGGTATCTTCGCCTCTTCCGAGGTTGATGTTAACGCTGTTAAACAGAGGTAGTTAGATTTTTCCCCTTTGATGCGCTGGCGTAAATCTTCCTGAATGCCAAGTTTGATCACCGGGTAAGCCCAATATAGCCAGCCAGTGCGATGATAGAAGCTGCTGGCCAACAGCTCTGTGAGTTGGGCCACGTCACCAGGGTGAGCCTCTCGGATGAAGGAGCGGGGTAGGTTCGCCGCCCCCGAATTAGCCACTAGGGATTGGCTTGCTGGCACAAAGGGGAAATTGTATGCGAAGTCAGTCATTGGCACCTAGCGTGAATCCCAAAACTCCGAGGGAGATGACTGGAAAAACTATAGCCTTTCTCGTCTTAGCTTAAGCTAGTTTCCATGACCTCTTCGCCTTTTTTAACCCAGGTTGAACCCCACCGCGACCCTAAGGCCCTGTGGCCCCTGGCGGCGATCGCCTCCCTCCTCACCCACGGGCTCCTGCTGCTGGGGTTTCGCCCGCTGCTGATTGCGGCCCAAACGCCCACGCCCTCGAATGCTACTATCCCTATTCAATTAATCACCGCAGACACGGCTTCGGAACCAGCTACCCTGGCGGCGTCTCAGTCGGCTCCTATCGATAACGCCACCGCATCTCAGCCAGCGGCACCGAGCTCAACCCCTGCACCCACTGATTCCGCCGCGCCTAGCTCATCGGCTCAGCCCAGCACCAGTTTGCCCGCCGCGCCGCCTGATTTTGGGGCTCAATCTGCTCCAAATCCTCAAACCTATGCGCCATCTCCGCCTGGGCCTAATTTGGCGCAGCCCGCTCCAGCCGTGCTGCCGCCCCCTGGGGAGTTGTCTGCTCCTAGCCCACCCCCACCCAGCGTTACGGCTCCACCGTCAGACCTAAGTACGCCGCCGGAGTTTAGCCCACCCGCGGAATTCAACCCGCCAGTTCCCTCAACTGCTTCACCGTCTAGGGACACAGCCGCTGGCGGACAACTGACGCCCCTGGGCATTCAGCCCGCTGCCTACGGTCGCGATTTTCCGGATACGCCACCCCAATTGTTGAGCAACGCAAGCCTGAGCGTGCAACCCTGGCTGTCAGTATGCGGCTGGCAGAATCCGGGTGCCCTGGTAAGCCCTGGCCTCAGTGCTACAGTCCAGCTTCAGATCTATGTGCAACCCAGCGGCGAAATATCTTCGCGCGGGTGGCTCGTAGTAGCGGTAACCCCGCCATTGATGACCTGGTTAGCTGCGTTGTACAGCGTCAGCTGCGCCTGCAACCCGCTATGCTAGCCGGTGAGCCCTTCTTTACCGATGCCTACTTGCTAGAAACTCAGGTGCAATTCTAGGAGCGCGCGAGCCAATGACGATTTGGGACGTAGTGGTAGTAGGTGCAGGGTTGAGCGGCTTAACAGCGGCCCAGGCGCTCAGGCAGGCGGGCTATGGGGTGCTGGTGCTAGACAAATCTCGCGGGGTCGGGGGGCGGGTGGCAACGCGACGGGTTGGGGAGGTTCCTGTCGATCATGGCTGTCGGTTTGTGCAGCCTGCCCCCGGCCCGAACTCAACGCTAATGGCCGATGGTCTGGCGGCGGGCGGGCTACAGCCCTGGACACCGCTGGAGTTCGACCTAAGCGATGGCGATCTCCTCCTCCCGCGCGCACCCTCTGGCCTTACTACATTGCTCCTGGCGGCATGAACAGCCTGGCCAAAGCCCTGACATCGGGGTTGACCGTTCAACGCCCGTGTCGGGTTCTGCGGGTTGACCCGGTGGCGGCAGGTTGGCAGCTCCACATTGAACCGGGCCCAGAACACCCCTCCGTTGTCACCGCCAGCAGCGTTATCCTGGCCATGCCCGCTCCCCAAATTAGCCCCCTCTTTGCCACAGTCGCTCAGGCTGACGCGGGGATTAGCACCTGGTTAGATCCCATTTCCCAGGTACTTTTCGACCCGGTAATCACCGTGATGGCGGCTATAGCCCAGAAACAGTACCGACCTTGGTAACTTTACCGACCACTACCGCTGGCTGGATGGCCTTTGGTAACGACCACCCGCATCTACGATGGGTGGCCCTTGATAGCAGCAAACGCCCTAATCCAGCCAGTCCGGTTGTGGTTTTGCATAGCAGCGCCACCTTCGCGACTACCCACCTGGAGGTGCAAGACCTTCAGCCCGTGGGAGAAAGGTTGCTAAATCTAGCAGCTACCCCCCTCGGCCAGTGGCTGGCTAGACCGGCCTGGATACAGGTGCATCGCTGGCGCTACGGACTGGTTAACCAGCCGCTCCAAAGGCCAACCCTAAGCAGCCCCACCATACCCAACTTATTGGCCTGCGGCGACTGGTGCGGGGGCAATGGCGTAGACGCTGCCATTAGCTCAGGCCAAGCTGCCGCTGCCCAAATAGGCCAATGGCTCAAGTCTAGACCTAGAGGCTAGCCGCAGAGTAATCATTACCTTCCTTGGCTTCAGCACCGTCATCATCGCCACCACGGTTATTACGCTTGAAGAACCGCTGCCCCCCAGAGCGCTTTTTACGAAATTTACGGGCATAGGCCTGGTTACGCAGGGCTTTTTCTTTTTTAGGATTGCGACGCTTTGACATGAATGAACCTCAGACAACAGGGCAGAGATGATCAGGATTGGGGGCAAGGCACTCAAGGAAGGGAATCATTCTCCATCCAGGCGGCAGGCACCGTATGCAGACACCGGTACTCAACGCAACAGCAAACTCGGCCTGGACTATCTGCCCGAGTAAAAACCAAAAAATAACCCATCATTATGACCAAAGGTTAACTTTAACACACAGGCGCAAGTAGCCTGGGCTATTCTCACAAATAAATCTGATCCTAGGGATAGGCAGACTTATGCCCCATCAAAGACCTGATCCACCGTCAGCGCCAGAGTTGAAAACTCAGCGGAGATAATGGCCGCCCGCTGGCTAAAGATCCTGGCTGCTCCATAGCCCTGACCAGCCAGAGAAAGCACCATCACCGTTTGACTAGCAGGATCAACCAGCCAATATTCCGGTAGACCAGGGCCGCGTACTGGTTTCGTTTGTGGGTGTAGTCGCGCTCTTGGTTACGTCTGACCAGGGCTAACCACTTCGACAACCCAG
>JAAUUR010000370.1 GCA_012031045.1 Leptolyngbyaceae cyanobacterium SM2_5_2 | reverse complement strand
CTCAGGTGACGTCGCCCCGTACCCTCACCTGGGTGGTGGGCAATGCTGTGGAGGGGGCCTTCCAGCCCATCCTGGAGCGCCTGAACCGGGTAGAGGGGTTAACGGTGCGCTTGGCGGCCCTGGCCAGTGACTACTGGGGCCGAGATTTGACCGTTACCGGGCTATTGACGGGCCATGACCTGTTGCGGGGGCTGCGCGATCGCCCCTCGGGGAGGCCCTGCTGCTTCCCACTGTCATGCTTAAGCCCAGCGATTCCGGCGATCCAGCGACAACCTTATTCTTAGATGACATGAGCGTTGCGGATCTGAGCCAGCAGCTTAACTGCCCAATTCTTCCGGTAGATGATACCGATGCCCTGGTCAAAAGCTGCTGCGGAGCCCTACCTACCCATTCCTATGCTCAGATACAGCCCGCTGCCGGGTATTGGGCTCCGGTATAAAAAGTGGATCAGCAGGAGAAAAGCCCTGAACCAGGGTGGGGGATTATTTAGCCAAAGGCGTTGCATTCAATCCTGATGCGGATGTTTCGGGGTGAAGTACTCTGGGGCTAAGACAAAGTAGCAATTGATTGCACTAAACCGTTTAGTTTGCTATGACTGTTCTGGTCAGGTCACCTTTTTGCTGTCGAGCTCAATCAGGGCTTAAGGGTTAGGAGGCGTAATTTGCCTGAACCGAAAGGATTTTCAGGTTTCCTATCCAAGTCAACCCAGATCCCGATATGCTAGGAAGCTGGAGTCAGAAATTTTCCATATTCTGGTTTGGTGACTCAATTTTGCCTTTGCCAATGGTCCCTGATGCTTATGCGTAACTCTTATTACCGCTTTCTAATGACCCTAGGTTTGGGCATTGCTGTGGCCTATTTTCCCTCCCCCAGGGTGACTGCTTCGGAGATGTCATCATCCCAGGCGGAGCTTGAGTCTCAGCCGTTCCTGATCAGGGATGAAGCTCTCTCCCCATATGGGAGAACTCCTGGTTTAGTTCCAGAATCAGCCTCATCTTTTTCTGTGGTTGAGTCTCAGCCTATGGCGAACGAGAATTCTGGCCTGACCCTGGAGCCTGGGGAAGAACCCCTACCTCTGGAGGCCGATGGCGCCGACGGTTCGGGCCTGTTTCCGTCGGAAAGCCTTTCTGGGCCAACCGCTATCCCCCAGGCTGAAGGCCCCACCGACGAGGGGTTTGAAACAGTCCCTGATTACCTGACCCCCCAGCCCAATCCACTGCTGACCCCCCACCACCCCAGAAGAGGTGGAAATTATTGGTACCCAGCCTATTTCCCTGGATACTGCTATTGAGCTGGCCTACCGCAACAACGAAGAACTACGCATCGCGCTGTTTCAGCTTGAGCGCAGCCGCAGTGGTCTACGGGCTGAGCAAGCGCAGCTTTACCCCACCGTTGATTTAAGCGGAGGGTTGCAGACCGCAAGTCAACCCACCTTTACCGAGGGCTTAGACGAATCCCTGACCTCGCTGACAGGGCGGGTGAGAACAGACTATGACCTAGGTCTGTCTGGCGAACGGGCCGCCCGCATTCGGGCCGCCGAAGAGCAGGTGCGTCTGGCGGAACTTCAGGTCGAACAGACCCGAGCCGACCTGCGGCTCAACACCATCAATGATTACTACGCTGTTCAACAGGCCATTGAGCAAATTCGCATCAACCAGGCCTTCCTGGACGAGGCGGAACGCAACCTGCGGGATACCGAGCTACGGGAAGAGGTGGGAGTTGGAACTCGCTTTGACGTGCTGCGGGCCGATGTGCAGGTGGCCAATGCCCGGCAAACCCTGACCCAGGCCACCAGTCAACGGGAAATTACCCAGCGCCAGCTGGCTCGGCGGCTGAATGTGCCCCCCTCCATTAACATCACGACTCTGGCAGTGGATATAGCCGGCACCTGGCCCCTTTCCCTGGAAGAAAGCATTGTCCTGGCCTATCAAAACCGGTCAGAACTCGAACAATTTCTGGTTCAGCGAGATTTAAACGAAGCCCAACGCCAGGCTACTCTAGCGGCTGTCCGACCCAACCTGGGCCTATTTGCCCAATACGAACTCCAGAGCCTGCTTAACCCCCCAGCTCGCTTTGACAACAGTACGGACGACGGGTTTTCCCTCGGTGTCCAGTTGAGCTGGCGACTGTTTGATGGGGGTGCCACCGCGGCTCGGGCCGCCCAAAGTGAAACCGATATTCAAATTGCAGAGTCGCAGTTTGAAAGCACTCGCAATGATATTCGGACCCAGGTGGAAGAAGCCTACTACACCCTGCTGGCTAACCAGGAGAATATCAATACGGCATCGGTAGCCGTCAACCAGGCTCGGGAAGCCCTGGAGCTAGCCAATCTGCGCTTTAATGCTGGCGTTGGCACCCAGCTCGACGTGCTGAGCGCCACCAGCGAGCTCACCCAGGCCCAGGGCAATCTGGTGTCGGCGGTGCTGGACTACAACCGCGCCCTGGCTCGGCTCCAGCGCTCTGTCAGCAACCTGGCCGAACCCAGCGACATCGATATTCCCCTGTGAGGACGTTGCCTAGCTTCCTGGCGTACAAAGCCGCTCGATGACCCTGCTCAGCGGTAATCAAGCGCTTGAGTACCACCTGGCCAATTTCGGGTTTAATGTCGTTTTTCTGGCTTAACTTCCACCATTAGTACCGTTTCCTCTACCTGGTAAAGCCAGAGGATTTCCCCCCTGCTCTTTAATTGAAAGATTCAACCGTCGCAGGTGAGGCTTGCGCTGCCAGGCCACTTCATTCCACAGTCCACCAAACTCCCAGACTCTGCCCGTTACCCAGCCATCGGAAAGAAAAAAATATTTCACCGCTTCCCCTTGCCACACCTTGTTCTATGGCATTATCCATCCTCAGGTCGTCCTGTCGGTACATAACTTGAAATTAAAGTGTTGAGCTGTCGCCCGATTGCCCTAACTCAAAATTCCTCCTGCTCCCCTGCCCCCTAGCCCCCCTTCTCCTCCCCTTTCCAGATTTCTTTCCCAGCTTTCCGGATACCGCCTCCTATCTCAGTATTAAGGAATGGTAGATGCACCCTGATTGTTAAGCCCTGGGATACCTGGAGGGATCCCAGGGCTTTTCTTTGGAACGCTCTGTGATACCCTGATTCGCAATTAGCGCGATGAGGGACAACAATGGCCGTAGTTACCGTAGGGCTGGTATTTGGGGGATGTTCCGGAGAGCATGAGGTGTCGATTCGCTCAGCCCAGGCGATCGCCCGGGGGCTAGCCAGTGAAGCCAACGCCGCTAAATATCGGGTGCTGCCGGTCTATATCCGCAAAGATGGGGTGTGGCTGGCCGGAGAAACCGCCGCCACCGTTCTGGCTGCCGGGGTGCCCCTGAGCGATTGGCCTACCCCAGTTACGCCGCTCCAGCGCCTACCACACTTTGCCGAGGTGGATGAGATTGACATTTGGTTTCCGGTGTTGCACGGCCCCAATGGGGAAGATGGCACAGTGCAGGGGCTGTTGACCTTGATGCAGCAGCCCTTTGTGGGCTCTGGGGTGCTGGGCTCTGCCGTGGGGATGGACAAAATTGCTATGAAAACGGCCTTTGCCCAGGCCGGGCTGCCCCAGGTTAAGTATGTTGCCGTCAGCCGCAGCGAGGTGTGGTCGAACCCCTGTGTATTTCCAAAGCTGGGCGATCGCCTGGAAACCGAGCTGGGCTACCCCTGCTTTGTTAAACCGGCCAACCTGGGCTCCTCGGTGGGAATTTCTAAAGCCACCACCCGCAGCGAGCTGGAAGCCGCCCTCGATAGTGCCGCCAGCTACGATCGCCGCATCATCGTGGAAGCTGGCGTGACAGCCCGCGAGGTAGAATGCGCCGTGCTGGGCAATGACAATCCCCGCGCCTCGGTGCCGGGGGAAATCACCTTCCAGAGCGACTTCTACGACTACGAAACCAAGTACACCAGCGGTTTGGCTGAGTTGACCATTCCGGCTAACCTGCCAGCCGCCATTACCTGCCAAATTCAGGAGATGGCGGTGAAGGCTTTTCAAGCTGTGGATGCGGCGGGCATTGCCCGGGTGGATTTCTTCTACGTTGAGGCGACCGGGGAGGTTTTCATCAACGAAATCAATACCCTGCCAGGATTTACCGCCACCAGTATGTACCCCATGATGTGGGAAGCCAGCGGCGTTTCCTTTGCAGAACTGGTGGATAGCCTGGTACAACTGGGACTAGAACGGATCGCCAACTGATTGAGATCAGCCCAAACTTCAAACTCCCAGGTTGAGAGGAGTTTCCTTCTGTTTTCCTCTTCTCTCTTCTTTTTTCTCTCTTCGTTCTTCCTAAAGCCTCGGCAAAACCTTAGCCAACAGTTCCGGCGGCAGCTTAGACAGCACCGTTTGCTGACCGGAGATGCCGAGAACCTCGTAATTAAGCCGCACGGTGTAGACCAGGGCATCGAGCAAAATAGCCAGTTGCTCAGGGTTATGCTGCCAGCCCTGGTAGGCCAGCAAGTAATGGTCGAGGGCTTCTTGCAGGTGGCGCTCACGGGCCTCTATGGGTTCAGCAGAGAGAGCCTGGGCCAATTGATCGTGCACGACCCCGGCACTGTGGAAGGTGGCCCACAGGTCAAACCCCAGGGGTGTTGGGGGAGATTGTTGCAGGGCACGGTCGGCGGCACTGAGGGCGGCTTCGTAGGCGGCTACGGCTTGGCGGAGGGTGTCCAGGCGGCGTTCCGGCTGTTGGGTTTGCTGCTGGGCTAAATCCCAGTAGGCGGTGCCCAGGTTGTTGTAGGTGGAGGCACAGCCTGCCGGGGCGGTGGCCACCGTGCGATAGGCTAGGGCCAGCTGGTAGGCGGCGATCGCCTGCTCCAGCAAAAACACCGGGCGCTCGTGCTGGGCCAGGCTCCAGTAGGCAATGCCCAGGTTGTTTTGCAGCATGGCGTACTCCTGGGGGGCCGCCTGGGGTGAGCGGTAGCGCAGGGCCTCGCCATAGGCCGTAATGGCTTGATGGAGGTGGTACGGTGGGCGCTCGTGCTGGGATAGCCGCCAATGCACCGCCCCTAGACTGTTCTGCAAGTTGGCATAGTTCAGGGGGGCCGTTTCTGCGGGGGTGTGCTGGAGCGCCTGGTAGTAGGCTCGCATTGACTGCTGCAAATTAACCAGCGTCTCTCCATAGCCGGCCAACACGCTGTAAACGCTGCCCAGGTTGCTGTAGACCCGGCTCAAG
>JAAUUR010000369.1 GCA_012031045.1 Leptolyngbyaceae cyanobacterium SM2_5_2 | reverse complement strand
TTGAACCAGAAGCACCGCCTCCGGTTCTACCGGCCTATAGCCTCACGGTTAACAGCCCGCTGGATGGCCCGGTTACTGCCGATCAGGCGCTTACTCTGCGGGAGGCCATTGAACTGGCTAACGGTAGCCTGGCGCCGGAGCAGCTTAGTCCGGCGGAGCAAGCCCTGGTACAGCCAGGGGCGGCTGGGTCAGGTTCCCAGATTGGCTTTAGCCTGCCCGATGGGCAAACCACCATTGCCCTGGTGGCCTGTTGCCAGAGATTACGGCCCCTGGCCTGGTGATTGACGGCACCACCCAAGCTGGGTATGAAGGGGAGGCGTTAGATCCAAAGTTTCCCCCTGCGCCCGTGGTTAGCCTGACCGTTGCCCCTGGGCAGGAAGTGGCCCGTGGTCTCAGCATTGCCGCCAATGATGTGACGGTGCGAGGATTGAGCATCTACGGGTTTTGGACCCGCGATCGGGCTACCCAGACTACGCCGCCGTCGGATATCTTTATCAGCGCCAAGGCTCCCCCCATTGATGCTAGCCCCGACACGCCGCCGCTGTCGGTGTTTCGCCTGGAGGAGGCCGAAGTGGCTCCCCAGGGGGTAATCATTGAGCAAAATTGGCTGGGCCTGCCCCCTAATGAAGAAATGCCCGACCAGCTCTCGGCCTTTGGGGTAACGGTGTTTAATGGCGTCAATGCGGTGATTCGCAATAACCGCATTGAAAACCACGAGGGTAGCGCCATCATCACGGGCTTTCGGGCCGATGGCTTGCAGGTGAGCGAAAACGCCATCCTCACCAATGGCCTGGCTGGGATGCCCGACGCCATTCGTCTAGATGGCTCCGTAGCCGGCGCGCAGATTACCAGTAACCTGATCTGCGGCAATGATGGTAGCGGCATCTACCTGTTCAAACCAGATGGCTCGGTGCAAATTCGCGATAACGCCATTCAGTACAACGGGCGACGGTTCGAGCGGGCGGCGGTGTACGTCATGGGTAGCGACCACCAGGTGATCGATAACTTCATCGGCTATCAACCTGGCCCTGGCATTACCGTGGCGGCCTACCCGGCCAGCCATCGTAACCTGCTGCGCAGCAACACCTTTGCCGACCTGGACGGGCTCAGCATTGACCTCAACACCCAGGGCAATACGGAGGTGCGGGACTTCCAAAAGGGCGACGGCCCAAACCCGCCCCGCAATTCCCACAACCGTCGCCCAGAAACTGGGAACGGTGCCATCAATGCGCCCCAGTTTGATAGCTACACGTTTCCCGCCAGCGGCTCTGCCGTTACCGTTACCGGTAGGGCTGACCCTGGTGCTGAGATCGATCTTTATCAAGTCATAGAAGCAGAATTTCCCTTTAGCCCGTTGACCGAACTGCTGGGCACCGTTCAGGCGGATGGGGATGGGGTATTTACGGCCAGTTTGGAGGTTCCTGCCGGTAGTCGGGTCAGTGCCATTGCCACCGACCCCACCTATGGCACCTCCGAACCGGCGGCGGTTGCCACGGTGCAGGCCGCCGATGGTACTACCCCGGTCTTGCCCATGCCCACGCCCACGCCGCCCAGTTGTGCCCCACCAGAACCGCCACCGGTTGTTGAGCCGCCGCCGCCAGAGCCGATCATCCTGGAAGTGCCACGGCAGATTCACTTTGCGCTGGATCGGTACAACATCAGCCCAGAAAGTGCGCTGGTGCTTGATCAAATCGCAGCGGTGATGTTGGAACAACCCTTCCTGATTCTGGAACTCCACGGCCACACCGACCCACGCGGTGGCAGCGCCTACAACCTGGCTCTGAGTGAGCGCCGTTCCTTAGCGGCTAGGGATTATTTGCTGCGCAAAGGCGTACCGGCTGAGCGAATGCGGATTGTGCCCTTTGGTCTCACCCAGCGGCTCAGCGATGAAAGTTCTCGGGTAGCCTATGCCCGCGATCGCCGCGTGGAGTTTGTCTTCAAGGACACCCGTGGTCTTGAGATTATCTTCCGCGACCAGGACAACGATCTCCAGCTTGAGTAGCGTTTTTGAAGTCCCAGCCCAGTTTCCCTCTGAAAAGCGTAGGTTATGTTTGCACCGTTTCAGCCCAAGACTACAAGCCCTGTGAAGCCAGCCATCTATATCCTTGGCTTAGCTAGCCTGGTTGTATTGATTGTAGTTACTGTTCTGAGTCAAGCGCTGCCGGTTCAGGCCCAAATCCCCGGTGGTTTCTTTGGGGTAGACGGGTTCATCACCAGCACCAGCACACCGACCACCCTGAACTTTCCCGGCACGCCCTACGCCACCCCCTGTGACCCTGGCACCTTTGCGGGCTGCGTGGGCAGCACCACCAACCAAACCTACGGGGCTGCCGCCGATGGCAATCTGGTCTTAGACGGGGTCGTGGTGGGTGGTGTTACCTTCGAGCCAGCCCGAGATCTGCTGCCCCCGCAAGGGTTAGCCGACCGTCTAGTCTTCCGACGGGCTGGCGCTGGCCTACCCAACCGGGCTCTACTCTTCTTCCAGTATGAAACCGCCCTAGGCGCACCTACCAACGTCCTGGAGCTAACGCCAGAGCGGGCCTTGTCTCTAGAAGAAGCCATGCTCAGCCGGATCATCAACCGGGGAATTGACAACGTGTTTAACAATGCCACCCCAGGGGCGCAGGAAACCCGTAACAACATCCAGCGGGTAGATTATCTGGTTCTTGGTTCAGCTCCGCCCTTTAACGGCTTAGACCTGACCGCCATTGACCGGGCTACCACAGGCTTTCTGGTGCTGGAGCGGGGCGGCAACGACCCCTTCCAAATTGCGGCGATTACAGCAGTGGATGCCGCTGGTGACCCTACCGCCTATGGCCCATTAATTACAGTGCCAGCGGGGGCTTGGGGCACTAGCGGTGCTACGCCCATCGTGTCTGCAGTGCTGCGTCTGGATGATTTGACTACGCCGATTAATCCAGCCACGGCAGTATTTAACCCGTCTCACCTGGTGCCAGCCCAGTCCATCCAGGGGATTGTCTTCCCGATAAACTCTCTGGTGCCCGACACCGTTGATGTTATTTTTGGCTACTCCCTTTTTGCAGGGGATGTAACTGCTGGAGCTAACCTGGTGGATTTCGCTTCCTTCCCAATCACAACTAACGGTACTACTCAGGGCGGTCTGGATTTAGTGGCAGGTGGTTTTGGGTTGGTGCAGCAGGTGGCACAGCCAGTGGCTGATTTTGCCCTGGTCAAGCGCATTACTAACTTGATTGGCCCCGCCACCCTACCCGACTTTACCCAGGTACTGGGCACCACCCCGGCTGAAAACCAACTCCGTACTACCGGGCTAGGTCAGGGCTTAATTACCGTCACTGACCCTACTGTAGATTCTGGCAACGTGGTGGAGTACACCATCTATCTCTCTAACGTGGCGGCAGGAGACGCGACTGGGGTGATCATTTGCGACCAAATTCCCGCTGTCACTACCTTTGTACCCGATAGCTTTGGCACCGGACAAGGGATTCAGGCGATCGCCTCCTCCAACCCACCAGGGCCAGTCGTCAACTACACCAACGCCGACGATGGCGACCCCGGCACCTTTTTCCCACCGGGTACACCCCTACCGCCGGTTTGCGGTTCTGACCAGGGCAACGGTGCTGTTGTTGTCAACGTGGGCACCGTGGGCGGCGACCAGGTCGGCCTAATTCGGTTTAGAACCGGGGTGAATTAGCACCTTAGTGTTTAATCCTTTAGTGTAGAAGCCGGGTTTCTTTGAAGAAACCCGGCTTCTACTTTATCTTTATCAACCCACTAAGCCAGACCTAGCAATCCAGACCTAGCAATACTGAGCCGCCTTCACGCCAACGCTAGCCATGGTTTGCTTTAGAGTATTCACCACCGTTTCTTGCTGAGCCAGACCCAGCTCAGGGAACATAGGCAGCGACAGCACTTGATGGGCGGCGGTTTCAGCGGCGGGTAAGTCTCCGGGTTGATAACCCAGATGGCGATAAACCGGCTGCAAATGCAGCGGCAGGGGATAGTACACCATACAAATGACGCCCGCTTCGCGCATCACCTGCTGCACCTGGTTGCGTTCTTGGCCCGCCGCCGTAGCCTGGGTAAGGCGCACGGTGTACTGGTTCCACACGGCCTTGCCAAAGGGAGCTGGCTGGGGCAAGACAATATCACCCAGGGGGGCTAGTAGCGATTGATAACGTTGGGCTACAGCGGCCCTCTGCTGATTCCACTGGTTCAGGTAGCGTAGCTTAATGGCCAGAATAGCCGCCTGCACAGAGTCTAACCGGCTGTTAACGCCGATCGCCTCATGGTGATACTTGACCCGGCTACCGTGCTCTCGCAGCATGGTCATCGTAGCGGCCAGGTCACTGTCTTGGGTGGTAATAGCGCCGCCATCGCCGCAGCCGCCCAGGTTTTGGTTGGGAAAAAGCTAAAACAGCCCACATGGCCCAGGCTGCCCACCTGGCGTCCGTGCCAGTCTGCTCCGGTGGCTTGGGCGCAGTCTTCAATCACCACCAGGTTGTAGCGGGTAGCCAGGTCGAGAATTGGTCCCAGATCTACCGGACGACCAAACAAGTGCACCGGCATGATGGCGCGGGTGCGATCGCTGATGGCCGCCTCAAGTTTGGTCACATCCAGGTTAAACGTGGCCAGGTCAATATCTACAAATACTGGCGTAGCCCCGACTGCGCTAATTGTTTCAGCGGTGGCAATAAAGGTAAAGGGAGAGGTAATCACCTCATCTCCAGGGCCAATGTTGAGCGCCCGCAGAGCCAGATAAAGGGCGTCGGTGCCTGAGTTGCAGACTACACAGTGGTCAGTTCCTACATACTCGCCAAAGGCATCCGCAAAGGACTGCACCACCGGCCCATTGATGTACTGACCAGATGCCAGCACTGCGGCTACAGCCGCATTCACTTCAGTTTGAATTGTCTTAAACTGCTCCGTCAGATCAACAGGAGGAATCACAGTCACTCACTCACACTCACACGATCAATAGGCTTAGTTTACCTCACCAAAGGTGGCTGATCTGCGGGTTTGGGCCAGTCCACTGGCTGGTCAAGGATTGCGGACAACACGCCCCCTGAGGAAGCCTGCTCTATACTCGGTGTAAGGCCCGCTAACGCTTTTAAGATGCTCTCTTCGTCCTCCCACGACTTCCTCAGCCTGCCTCACCCCCTGACGACTCCGCCCAATGGATGACCCGCTGCC
>JAAUUR010000368.1 GCA_012031045.1 Leptolyngbyaceae cyanobacterium SM2_5_2 | reverse complement strand
AGGGGTTGGGGATGAGGGCAAAGACATAGCAGATTTTATTAGTTGGATGACTCTCAATCCGCCGGTAATGAACCTGATTGGCCTAAGCGGCTTGGCCAAGCCACTCTTGGGGACGATTTTCCAGCAGGTGGAGGAACTCTGACACCACGCCGTTAGTCCAACCAAAGCCAATTTCGTTGGAGCTATAGCCAAACTGGATATCATCAGAGACATTGGCGGAGCACCGCTCAACGTCGTACTTTTCCAGGATAGTGCCGGTTTTTTCGAACTCCTTCGCCACTAAGCCAACAAATTTGGCTGCAATGCGGCGGGCCTCAGCACCGTAGCCAGCTTGCTCTAGCCCACTGACAGCAAACCATTGCAGGGGAGCCCAGCCAAAGGGCGCATCCCACTGGTTGCCAGAGACATGGGTGCTCGTTAACAATCCGCCAGGAGCCTCAAATTTCCAAAGATTATCCACCACCCGCTTGGCTTGATAGGGCGAAGCAATACCAACCCAGAGTGGCATAAATGTCGTCACAAACTCGTAGGGACGACGCTGACCGGTTTGAGCATTGTAGTCAAAGTACAGCCCCGCCTCATCGTCCCACAGGTATTGGTTGATCAGCTGGTGGCGGTGCTGGGCGCGGGCCTCCCAAATTCTGGCTTCCCAAATTTGGTTGAGAATGCGGTAGAACTCGGCGATGTCTTGCTCCATCCGGTAGAGCAGTACGTTGAGGCAAACCGGCGAATAGTGGAGAATATCGGCGCTAAACGGGCCAAACCGGTTGCTAATATCAAACCCAGACTCGCGCATGGAGCGATCGCCCTGGTAGTACAGGTCGGTCAACTCGTCGGCCTCGGCATCGTAGAACAGGCTAACGTCATAGTCTTCGATGTCGTGGCTGCGAAAGTACTCCCGCACCCGATCGTAGTGCGTGCGCCCGGCTTCATCTCGCTCGGAGCTAACTACCTCAGGGGCAGGCCCATGGCCCAGCGCGTGATACTGGGATAGGCCAGTCACCGGGTTGAAGTGAGGCGGCACCATCCAGTAGTAGTAGTAACGTTCTATCACTGGCAGAATTGACCTGAGCCAATCGTGATCGCCCGTGCGCTCAAATACCGCCATGACCATCAGAGACAGCACCGGTGGCTGCGAACGATTAAGCATGTAAGTGCGGTTGGCGTTCAGCACGGTGCCGTAATGCTGCACCTGGTAGATAAACTGGTCTACCATGCTCTTGGCCATGAGCAATTCGCTATCTTGCAACAGCCCCAGTACGATAAAGTAGCTGTCCCAGCCGTACATTTCGTTGAAGCGGCCACCGGGCACCACGTAGTCGTGGGGCAGATAAAGCAGGCCATGATCGGTAATCTGCTCGTAGTCGGCGGGCAGAGTGCGAATTTCAATCTGGGCAAACTCCTCTGGGCTGAGCACAGCCAGCAGAGCATTTTCCACAGTGTAGCGATCTTCTTGGGCCGAAATATAGACGGGCCAAGGGGTTCCGGGTTCATGGGTAATTTTTTCATCCTGGGCGGCCTCAAGCACATGGTTGAGAGAGCGCGAAAGGGTTTGCCAGGACGATTTGATATACGTACGAATAGCATGAACCTGCCAGGACGTCAGCTCGCTGGCAGGCGAGAGAACAGGTATTTTCACGGGTGGCAAAGCTGAGATTTTCTACCCTTAAAGCTTAACCATTCCCTCCATTAACGAGTAGAGCTACTGGGAAGGTTTGCAGAATCTTGCAAATTGGCACATGGGCTTGATCCCTATGATTAAGATCGCTCAAAGCATCCTGCCAGGGGCCCTTCAAATGAGCGGGGATCACGATTGCCGTATCGCCCCAAACAGCTTTGCCGTAGGGATCCTGGTCGGGAGTAATGAGACTACTTAAAAAGCGGGGCACAATGGCGATCGCGCTCTGCCCTGCGTGGGTTCTGGCAAAGGCCACAATGTGGTCGGCCCGTTCCCCTTCCACCACAAGTGGCACATAGTCCCCCTTCTCAAAAACGGCTTGATATTGCTGACGAGCCGCCAGCGCTCGAGTTATTAAGAACAATTTCAGCCGACCATCGTGGCGGGTGGCTTTGAGGTCGCACAGCAAGCTCTTGAGATCAGTCTGGCAGCGCCGCTTGATTTCTTGCAGGTACGAGAGCCGTTCATCATAGTCAACCGGTCGCCGATTGTCGGGATCAACCAGGCTAAAATCCCAAAGTTCAGCGCCCTGGTAAACGTCGGGAACACCAGGAGCCGCTAGCTTCAGGAGGGTTTGCGACAGTGAGTTGTAGATACCATACTCGGCAATCTTGCGATGGAAGGGACGGAACTCTGCCAAAAACTCGTTTTGATCAGAGTCTTTTAAGATGCGTTCTACGAAGGTAACAAACCCATCTTCATATTCCGTATCTGGCCGCAGCCAGGCGGTGTAAACTTTAGCCTCACGCACAGCTTTGACCACGTAGGCTTTAATCCGCTCTACGAAAGTTTGATATTCCTGGGGATCGTCGCTAACCGGGAATGCCCCTACTAGAGTCTGGTAAAGAAAATACTCGTTGTTAGGATCGGGGATCGTTCGTTTCTTGGTGACAAGCTTATAGGGATCGTTGAGAACCTGCCAGCGCTGCACCTGCTCATTCCATTCTTCAGGAATTTCGGACAGCACATTGAGGCGAGCGCGGACATCTTCACTGCGCTTGGTGTCGTGGGTAGAGGTGGTGTTGAGGGTGTGGGGCCACTGGGCTAATTGTCGTTGATTAAAGCGGTGAAACTCATCAACGGAAATGCCAAAGGTACCCGCATGGCCACCCACCTCATTGAGGGAAATCAGCCGGTTGTACACATAAAATAGAGTGTCCTCTACGCCCTTAGCCATCAGCGGCCCAGAGAACTGCTGAAAACGCATGGTGAAATGCAGCCATTCGGCTTTTTCGGCCTCGGTCAGCACATCTTCGTAGTTCAAGTTGAGCACCTTTTCTACAAAAGCCAGCTCATTTTGAAGTTGAGGAATGCGTTTATAGGCTTTAGACACCGCATGGTGAATGTAGGCGCGGTCGCGATCGCTGACGCCATCTTCGTTGACGTAGGTGCAATAGACCGGAAACTGCACCATCACTTCTAAAATGGCCTTGCGTAGACCGCTAAGGGTAAAGTCACGCCCGTAGCGATATTTACCCGCAATGCTCTTCAGCCTGTGGCCCAGGTTATCCACATCGCCCACCAGGTTAGTAGCGGCAATTAGGCGTTTGCGGTCAATCATCCAGTCATCGTAGATGGGAGCGTGGTCTACCATGCGGCGGTAGATGGCGTTGAAGGCCCGCTCGTTGGCCCGGTTGCAGAAGAGGCCATTGAGCTGGTTCAGGAAGTCGTAGCCAGTGGTGCCCTGAATTGGCCAGTCTTCGGGCAGGGTTTCTTCCTTCTCCAGAATTTTTTCAACTACCACATAGAGATCGTCACCGCATTTGGTACGCAACCGTCGCAGGTAGTGCTCAGGGTTGTAGAGACCATCCAGGTGGTCTACCCGTAGCCCTTGAATTTGACCCGACTTCACCAATTGGCTAATCAGCGAATGGGTTTTTTGAAAAACCTTAATATCCTCAATTCGCAGGCAAATTAACTCGTTAACGGTGAAAAAACGGCGATAGTTCAGTTCCTCTGCCCCCACCTTCCAAAGGATAGCCGAAAGAACTGGTCAGACAGCAGGTTATCCAAAAGGTCGTAGCGCTCGCCATTGCCCGTCGCCGCCTGACCATTAAAAATGACCAGATTTTGCTGAATAAACTCCTGTACGTCGGTATTGCTGTTGTACAACTCCCAGAGCAGTTCTTTAATGAACTGAGCCTGATCCCGCCGCTCTCGACTGGTTTCAGCCGCCAGGTTTTTGAGCATATAGAGAATGCCCAGGAGTTTAACAAAATCCGGGTTACTGCGCCCTAACACGCGGGCTAGGCGATCTAAATCGTGGTTGAGGAAGCGGGCGTAGGACTCAATTCGCAACGGCACCCAGAGGTGATAGTAGTTGGCCGTGAGACCGTCTTCATCGTAGTCCAGCGTAATTTCGCCGCGCTCCAGGCAGCGCCCATAGAAGTCCCCCAACAGCGGTGTCAGCAGTTTGCCCTTAAAGTCGTCAAAGGGGTGCTCCCACTCCACATCAAAGAAGTCGCTGTATTCCGAGTAGGGGCCATGCTCCAAAATGTCAATCAGAAAGGGGTTTTCGCTGTCGTAGGCCATGTGGTTGGGCACAATGTCTTGCAGCCAGCCCATGCTGCGCTGGTTTAGCTCACTGGTGAGGGTAGCAAAATCTTCTTCGGTGCCCAGTTCAGGGTTAAGCTGAGCCGGATCCACAATATCGTAGCCGTGGGTGCTTCCTTTGCGGGCCTTAAAAATAGGTGAGGCATAAATATCAGAAACACCCAACTCCTGAAGATAGGGGAGGATACGACTAGCCGCTTGAAATCCAAAGTCGGGGTTGAATTGAAGGCGGTAGGTAGCAAGAGGAATTCTCATAGCGCAAACCAGTGATGGGGCAGTCAATCTAATGGGGGATTTGGGATTAGTGACCTTCAGGGGTGCAGCCTGATGACAGACGCTTGTGCCGACTAATTCCTAACTCAGTCGTTGGCTCCTATCATGGCAAAGCCGGATTAACCGGCTGCTAACACCTTCCGTGGGGAATAGTGGAACGGCTGACAGTAGTGCCGTAGGCAAACTCCAAAACGTAAACCAGGCTTTTTCGGAGAACGGTAGCTAGGAATCAGGCCAGTTAGGAACTAAAAACACATCACAGCATCAACACAGGACTAGCAAACGACTCTCCCGATTAGCGGGGGGGAATCTGGATCAATTCGCTCATAGAGCAAAAAGCTCTGGGGCCAGAGTCTTAGCTCAACAGTGGTTTCTAACACCGCTGGGTTTTGGCTACCAGGGCCAAGCCAATCGCCATCGGCAGAGTCTAAACGGCGCTGCCAGCAGCCATCGAGCAGGGGCTGGTAAGCGACGACTTCAGGCTGAAAATTGATCAACGCTAGCACCTCAGAGTTAGCCTGCCAGCGCTGCCAGCAAACCAGTCCTTTAGCGGGAGTGCATTTGACGGATAGAGAATTCCGATCCCCAATCCTCAGGGCCGGGATTTGCCGTCGCAGACCGAGCAACAATTGGTAGAACCGCCACAGAGCCGCGTGTTTGCCCTCGCTGTGCTGTTCCC
>JAAUUR010000367.1 GCA_012031045.1 Leptolyngbyaceae cyanobacterium SM2_5_2 | reverse complement strand
CTCAAGTTCCGCATTGACTTCTTCCGTGGCTTTATGGGTAGGACTATTATCAATGACAAGCACCGCCCCAGCCCACAGATTGGGCGCAACTCGACGGATGATGTCAGCCTCAACGGTCAAGCCATCCATCGCACCCAAAATCGTCAACGGGGCTATCGGGCCGCGCAAACTCAGCGCATTGACTAGGCGCATTGACCAGCGACACGGCCTGGCCCCGTCTGGCCGGACGATCCCCAATGGCACGCTGGCCTTTTGGAGCACGGACTTACAATCGAACCCTGGCTAAGTTAATCCCCGCTGCATCCAGCAACACCAAGTTTTCCGGCGCTACCGCTCGGATAGACTGCCAGTGGTCAACTCGGGCTTGTCGCACCCGTGGACTCTCCGCCTCGGTGGCGTGCAACGCTTTTTTTGCGGGTAAGCTCCAGCTTTTGCACCATCCGGCCCATGGTCGAGCGACTAATCGTTATCAACGTTTTGGCCACGAGTTGGTCGCAGAGTTCTGCCAGGGTCGCACCATTATCCACCTCAACTAAGGCTCTCACCAGCTGGAGTTGTTCCCCTGGTGAAGACGGTGGCTTACGGTGCCACACCGAGGACACAGAGCCGAGGCGGGATGTACTTCCACATCAAGGATGAGTCCGTCCTCGCAGACATCATAGGACTCGACATCAAGACCGGGTCAGCCCAAGAGTTGGCTCAGGAGAGGTACCATAACTGCACGGTATAGTGGCGGCTATATAAGCATACTGATTCCCGTAGAGCCATAAAATTTATATCAAACTAGATGAGATTACCCTACCTAAGCTCATAGGAACTTGGTATAACAATCCAGTATCAATCCTGGTGAGATCATGACTATGCTGAGAGCGGGTGGGTTCTATCTGACCTCAGAGTGGCGGCAAAAGTCAGGGCAATTAATCGCCGATTCTGACATGGCTGTTTTGGGGTGAAGCGTACACTTTAACCGATAATTTCGGGTAAAAAACTTACACCTTGAACAGGGAATCTTGTGTAGACCGACGGAGTAGGCAATTGTATCACGAAGAATCAACCAACCTGTCCAACCTAATAGACCCAAAACAGTCCAGGGAGCTATGAGTCGAACTAATTGTAGGATAGGCGGAGTAGGACTTACTGCATGGGCTATGTGTACTATTGAAAACCAAGAATTAATCGTATACACGGTTCTGTCAATACCAACCTATTGGGTATAAAAATCCATGGAGAGTTTGAAACCCTCCATGGAAATTAGGAGGATTGAGTCAACATGCAATAGCATTTTAAGAATTAGCTACTACACTCATCAATGAGATGAGTGCATAGTAAACAAATAATCTGAAATTCCTGGGAAGACAGATTGGCCGATGCCTGTCTACTTGTATGAACCCCTATACTCGTGATCTGCCTATAGAATTAGGTTCTCTTCATCTCGCTAAAACTTCGGCAATCTGGTCTGACAAGCTGTATGGATCGTAGGGTTTAGTAATCAGTGCTGCAATATCAAGTTGGCTAAACTGCCGCTGTTCGGTAGATTGAACCTTTGCGGTGAGTAAAATAATAGGGATTTGGGCTGTGGCAGAATTCTCTCGCAATTTCTGCATTGTAGTTAAGCCATCCATTCCAGGCATCATAATATCCAGAAGAATCGCATCTGGCTGTTCTGCGGCAGCTTTGACCAGTCCTTCATAACCGGAGCTGGCTACAATAACGTCCCACTCGCCGGTAATTTCAAGGCACATTTGGGTAGCTTCCCGAATGTCAGCTTCATCATCAATAATGAGGATACGCTTATTGGTCATAGGTTACTTTGGGGGTGGGTAGAGTAAAAGAAAATGTGCTGCCTTGGTTTAAGGTACTCTCTGCCCAGATTTTGCCGCCGTGTTGCTCGATAATACTGCGGCAGATGGCTAGCCCTAGCCCTGTCCCTCCCTGATGCTCATCATCTAATACGTTCAGCTGCTCAAATTGATCAAAAATAGTTTCCAGCTTGTCTTCTGGAATGCCTTTACCTTGATCATGAACTGAAATTAATAAGGTTTTAGAATTGGAATTTATGGTTGATTGTATGAGCGGAGGATTCTGGGACGGTGATACTAACAGGTCTGAAGACACCTGGGGATGGGCTCGACCTTCTTGATCATAAAAACCAACTGTGACCTGTATGATAGACCCTTGGAGTGAAAATTTAATGGCATTGCTGAGTAAGTTTGCCAGGGTTTGGATGATGCGGTCTGGGTCAACCCAAAGATCAATCGAAAAGGATGAAACACGAATATCAATCTTTTTCTTTTCAGCGATCACCCGCATCTCGTCAATAGCTTGATCGATTAGTTTTTCAGATCACATTTTTGCTTCTTTAGGGTAACTTTGCCGAGCTTAATGCGCTCAATATCTAAAATGTCATTAACCAGTCGAACCAGTCGGTTGGTATTGGAGAAGGCGATTTCCATCATGCGTCGGCGCTTATTTTCAGCCACGTCGAGATCATCGTTAGCCAATAGTCCTAGGGCGGTGCGAATGGAGGTGAGAGGGGTTCTGAGCTCATGGCTGACCACCGAGATAAACTCGTCCTTAAGGCGCTCGACGACCTGGCGTTCGGTAATGTCTTTGAACACCACCACAGCACCTAAGATATTGCCTTGAGCTTGAATCGGGGTGCTGGTATATTCTATGGGAAAATACTCACACTGTTGGTTGCGAAATAGGTCGCCAGAAATATGGTGGTGAGTACCCTCATAGAGAGTTTTAAAGATAGGACTTTGCTCCCATTCATAGGGCGTACCATCAGCTTTTACAGGGTTTACCAGATCGGGTATAAACTGCTCCAGCATGGTTTCTCTGGGGTATCCTAAAATTTTTGCGGCGGCTGGGTTGACAAAAATAATCTGTCCCTGGGGATTTAACCCACAGATGCCTTCCCCAGCTGATTCAAGAATCAGCTTGTTTTGATGGCTGAGGCGGTTTAATGAGTCCTGGGCTAGGTGGAGTTGCTTAAGGGTATTTTCCCGTTCGGTAATTTCTCGTTTTAGGTCGGTGTTGGCCTGTTGTAGCTCTTTTGTACGCTGTAGAACCCGAGCCTCTAGGTCTGCATTGAGGGCCTGAATTTGAATGTAAAGGCGGGTTTGATAGATGACCTGGGCAAAGTGGTGAGCCAGGTCGTGGGCTAGATCAATGTCGTGGCTAGTCCAGGGTTGAGTTTGGTTCTGTTTCAGTTCCCGCCAAGTTTCAAAAGACTGGCGAGGTCGATCTTGTCGGGGGTCAGTGCTGTCTAATCGCCCGGCCCAGATGGTCTCTATCTCTATGGGCTGGCGAAAAATGGTGAGGTAGCCCAGGTGTTGATTTCGGTAAAACAATTGCGCCACCAAAACGCCACAAATATTCTTTAATTGCAGGGCTGATTTGAGCCATGGCGATGCCTGGGAATCAGGCAGATGATGAATGGCCCATAGCAGTTCGTTCGGCTTTGCTGGGGGTTCGCTCTGTAGCCAAGCTGCCCAGGCTAATAGATGTTCTAAGGGGGGTACTGCTTTGGCTGAGGATCGGGAACTGGTCTGCTGGTTAGTGACCTGGGTCGGCCCAGGGGTTTTGGGCATCATGCTTTGGGTGGGTTGCGGCCCAGTGGTGAGTAGTTGTGGCTTAAAGTTGGGGCCTGGGGGTATTCAGGTAGAGTCTGCCGCTGCTCCCCCCAAGAGCTCTCACTGTGTGGTTTAGGGCAGTTTGGAGCGCGGGGGTGGGGGCTTTGTGTAGCAGGGTAACGACTTGATTGACGGTTGCTTCGCGCCTGGCCTGGAGACGGCTCTGGCTCAGCAATAGGGCATGGGCAAGGGCTACCGATACCTGATCAGCCACTAGTTGCACTACTTCCAGCTGATTGGGACTAATGCGTCGCGGTGTGCTGTGGTGGGCTACCAGCAGCCCCCAAAGCTGCTGCTCATGCAGGATTGGGACAACCAACGATGATTGTACTCCCATGTTGGTCAGATACTCTATGTGGCAGGGGTCAACTTGACGAAACAAGATGTCTGGCTCCAGTGGTGCTTGAGTCTGGGGGTGTAATAGGGGGCTAATGCCAATTTCTTGCTCAGCGACGTTAACAATGTGGCGCTGGCGAACTATCAAGAATAGTTCGCGGGCTTCTTGGGGAATATCTTCGGCCGGAAAACGGTGACCCAATAGGGACGGTAGCTTCTGCCCCTGAATCGATTCGGCGACTACTTCACCACTGCCATCCGGTTCAAACCGATAGAGTTTGACCCGATCAATTCTGAGAAAGGTGCGCACTTCGGTGGCCGTGGCAGATAGGATTTTTGAGAGCTCAAGGGACTGACGGATGCGGTCGGTCATTCGGTGCAACATGGCACCAAGGGAAGGTTTAGGGCCACTAAGGGAAAACAACATGGCAGTAGCAGATCAGCCGATCGCCGGGGGTAAAGGGTCTCTGGTGAGGGCGGCGGTTCGCCGCTGAATCTGGTGAAGTAAACGCTTCACCAGGTCGGGTTCTGTGAGCGATTTGTCGATGAAGTCGTTGGCCCCAGCCAGCATGGCGGCGTGCTTACGGGCGGCATCGGTATAGGCGGTCAAGAAGACAATGGGGAGCTGCTGCCATCTGGGGGTTTGGCGCACCACCTGACATAATTCAATACCGCTAAAGTCAGGCATTTCAATGTCCAGCACCAGCAGGTCGGGGCTGGTGGACTGCAGAGTAGGCCAGAAGTCAGGGGTGTGCTCTAGGGTGGTGATTTGGCCCCAGGGCTCTAGGATGGTGCGCAGGGCTAGAAGAACTTGGGGGTCATCGTCAACAATCAAAACTTTGGCGGGATAGGGGCACGATCGCGCTTTCATGCACCGACCAAGAATGTAGGCTACCTCGGGATTGTGCAAAAATATGGTCTGCCCTAGCCGGGCGGCCCTAATGCGGTTTTTCAGACTGCCATCGGCACTGCATACGAAAACCGATAGGTATGGTAGCGGGTTGATGAGGGCGGCCAGTTGCGCCAGGGTAGCTGGGTCTGCCTGGTGCAAACAGCAGGGGAAAATGCCTATATCGGGGAGCGACGCTGTGCTCCCTGGCTGGGTTTTACTGAGCCACCCAGGGCAACTAGCGATCACCTGCTGCTGAAGCCCATGCAAGTGAACCTGATCTGCAATGACCTCGTACCGTCAGCCCCCTGGCTTGGGCGGCCAGGGCCAAGTCTTGAACCAGCTCTGCATT
>JAAUUR010000366.1 GCA_012031045.1 Leptolyngbyaceae cyanobacterium SM2_5_2 | reverse complement strand
TAGAGCGCCAGGTTGCCAAGCGCCTGGGTTCTCCCTGGGCCGCCATAAAGGCTTTGCTCATGTTGGCCTCGCTCTGCACCAGGCGCATACCCCGCCCGCCCCCGCCCGCTGTGGCTTTGATGATGACCGGGTAGCCAATGTCGGCGGCAACCTTATAGGCCTCCGAGTCATCCATCAGCAGGCCATCGCTGCCGGGCACCGTGGGCACGCCGACTCGCTGCATGGTGTCTTTAGCCGTGGATTTGTCGCCCATTTTACGAATGGCCTCCGGCGAAGGGCCAACAAAAACAATCTGATGATCGGCGCAGATTTCTGCAAACCGTGCGTTTTCAGCCAAAAAGCCATAGCCAGGGTGAATAGCGCTAGCATTACGGGTCAGCGCCGCCGCGATAATGTTGGGAATGTTGAGGTAGCTTTTTTGGCTGGGGGCTTCTCCGATACAAACGGCCTCGTCGGCTAGTTGAACGTGGAGAGCATGGCGATCTACCGTGGAATGAACGGCCACGGTGGCAATGCCCATTTCTTCACAGGTACGGAGAATGCGGAGTGCAATTTCTCCCCGGTTAGCAATCAAAATTTTAGAAAAGCGCATTCTATAGGGCGATAGTCTCTAACCAGAATCATACGATGGTTGCTAATCCTAACACGGGGGTAACGGGATTAAATTTGCTTTCGCTAGGGTCTAACAATTCGGTTAATATAGTCTATTCTTGTATAGCTGAGTTGTTGCTTCGGGCTAACTATCCCTCATTGGTCTGAGGCGGCGTAACTTGGTTCACCCTCGCGGATGTGGTGGAATTGGTAGACACGCACGCTTGAGGGGCGTGTGGCTTACGCTGTGCGAGTTCGAGTCTCGCCATCCGCATTGTAAGCAAACCTCGGAGCTTCGCAAAAGCTCCGAGGTTTTTACGGTTTCAGATCTTAGGAAAGTCCCTCTCCAAACTTGGGAGCGGGATTTAGGGAGAGGGCCAAGCCAACGCCACAGTAACCGTAGGGTGTTGTCAACCCATCTGGCGATAGCGCAGCAGGTAGCTAAACACCTCCCCTGGCTGCGGGATAATTACCAGCCCCGTTTCTGGAACAGGAAACAACCGGCTCCACTCAAACGGTTCGGCATAGCGCAGCAAATGCAGGTGGTTGATCGCCCCCTGCACCCCATCCCTAGAACCGATGATCAGATGCTGCAACCGCTCTCGCTCTGGGTGAGAAAGATCGCCGAGGTCTCGCAGACCTCCGAGTTCTCGCAGACCTCCGAGGTCTTTACTGGTACAAATCATGAGGATTCCTCCAATAACGATGGATTGAGGGAATCCCAAAAACTTAGCCGCCCCAAGCGCGTGCGAGTCAGGGCGGCTAAAATAACATAGCCTCCGAGACAGCCTGTATCTGTCGAGGGGGTCAGCCGCTGGTTGGAGGTGCGAACTCTGGCCAGTGGCGTCCGACTAAATTTTTGGGACGGTAAAGCTGCGAGGTCACAGCTATGGGTAGTAAATTTAACCCATTGTTCTAACAGATGCAAGCATCTTGGCAATTAACGTTGCATAGGTTACCCGCCTTTCCTTAGCCGGGGCCTTTAACCTGTAGTGGCCTGGTCAGTAGGTGGATATAGCCTGATAAAGTTAAGGATTGGGCCTGAAATAATTGCATCAGATCGGTCATTTCGGTTTAAATTTGGGCCAAGTTATGACCTTAGCCGTAGAGCTGGATGGCTCAGTCCGGCAGGGTAGGGAAAACGGCGATCGCAAGGAGAGCAAGCGAAAACACTATGGCGCTGATCGTACAGAAATATGGGGGCACCTCCGTTGGCACCGTGGAGCGTATTCAGGCGGTGGCACAACGGGTTAAGGCAACGGTGGAGGCCGGGCATAGTGTGGTGGTGGTGGTATCGGCCATGGGCAAAACCACCGATGGTCTGGTTAAGCTAGCCGCTGACATTACCGATCAGCCCAGCCGTCGCGAAATGGATATGCTGCTCTCTACCGGCGAGCAGGTTTCCATTGCCCTGTTGACGATGGCCCTGCATGCCTTGGGGCAAGACGCCATTTCCCTAACGGGGCGCAGGTGGGCATTGTTACCGAGGCTGAGCACACCCGTGCCCGCATTCTGAAGATTAAAACCGACCGCCTCCAGCGCCACCTGGATGAGGGTAAAGTCATTGTGGTGGCCGGGTTTCAGGGCATTAGCCAAACCTCGGATTTAGAAATTACCACCCTGGGACGGGGCGGTTCAGACACCTCTGCGGTGGCCCTGGCGGCAGCGCTCCAGGCCGAAGCTTGTGAGATCTATACCGACGTTCCCGGCATTCTCACCACCGACCCGCGCCTGGTGCCCGAAGCCCAGCTCATGGAGGAAATTACCAGCGACGAAATGCTGGAATTGGCTAGTTTAGGCGCTAAGGTGCTACATCCCAGGGCGGTGGAAATTGCCCGCAACTACGGCGTTACCCTGGTGGTGCGGTCGAGCTGGACGGATGAGCCTGGCACGCGGGTGATTTCGCCCCAGCCCCAGCCGCGTCCCCTGGAAGGGTTGGAACTGGCCCACCCGGTGGATGCCGTGGAGTTTGATCTCGATCAGGCTAAGGTGGCCCTGCTACGAATACCCGATCGCCCCGGTATTGCCGCCCGGCTGTTTGGTGAACTGGCCAACCAGGCCCTCAACGTAGACCTGATTATTCAATCTATCCACGAAGGCAACACCAACGACATTGCTTTTACTATGGTCAAGGCCAACCTCAGCCGGGCCGAGGCGGTGGCCGAGGCGATTGCCCCAGCCCTGCGCAGCAACCCTACCGATACCACCCAGGCCGAGGTGATGGTGGATACGCGCATGGCCAAAATCAGCATTGCCGGGGCGGGGATGATTGGCCGTCCGGGGTGGCGGCCAAGATGTTCTCGTCCTTAGCTGAAGCAGGGGTGAATATTCAGCTCATTTCTACCTCGGAGGTGAAGGTCAGCTGCACCATTGAGGTGCAGGACTGTGATCGCGCCATTGCCGTACTCTGCACCGCCTTTGATGTCACCTCCTCCCCTGTCTCTCTGGCCAGTGCCGCTGCCGCTTGCCCGGCCCCGGTGGTGCGGGGGGCAGCGCTGGATACCAAGCAGGCCCAGGTCGCCATTCGCCACGTGCCCGACCAGCCCGGCATGGCCGCCAAGATCTTTCAACTGCTGGCCGCCAATGGGGTTAGCGTCGATATGATCATCCAATCCCAGCGCTGTCGGTTGGTGAACGGCCAGCCCACCCGCGATATTGCCTTTACTGTAGCCCTAGACGATGCCCGCACCGCCAAGGCCCTGGTAGAAGCCGCCGCCCTGGAACTGGGCTGCGGTGAGGTGTGGGTGGATGAGGCCATCGCTAAGGTTAGCGTGGTGGGCATTGGGATGATTGAGGCTCCCGGCGTGGCGGCCCGCATGTTCAAGGCCCTGGCCGACCAGGGGATTAACCTGCAAATGATTGCCACCTCGGAGATCAAAATTAGCTGCGTGGTGGCCGAAAGCGAAGGGGTTGAGGCGCTGAGATCTGTCCACAACGCCTTTGGGCTAGCTGGCACCAAGCCCGTTGTGGTTTCGGCTTAGGCAGCGGGAATTACCCTCACCACCCCATCCACCTCAATACCGCTGGCGGTTATGGTCAGGCGCTGGATGTTGACCTCAGGGCCTAGATCCATCACGACTTCGTTTAAGGCGACGGGGGCCGACCAGGTGCCTGCTTGGCTCAGCTTGACGGCTGAGCGACACAAACACAGCCAGCGACCGTCACGAATTTCCAGGTCAGTATGCAGGATTAAGCTCTGGCTTAGCCCTGGCTGATCCTGCCTATCCGGGGCTTGCCAGGTCAGTTGCAGCTGGCCGTCGCCCAGGGCTAGCGCTGTGATCTCTGCGGATTGGCAAAAAGCGGCTAAATCCGGTATTTTCTGCCCGACTGGAAGCGTGTCTGGTTGGGACTGCATCAGTTGTTGCAATACATCCTGAAGCCCTTGGGCCAGCAGCGGCGCTCGCAGAGAGGTGTGCAGGTCATCCTGACTTAACCGAATTTGCCCCGCCACTGGAAAAGGCTGGAGCAGCCGTAGGGGCTTGCCTCGCAGCACCTGACCCAAATTAATGTGAATTTCCCTAGCGATTACCGTGGCCTGGCTCACCTGAAACCCCGCATAAACCGCCGCCTGAGCCGCCAGGCTGACCTGGGGCAGGTAGCCCGAAAGAATTTGGCGATCGCCACCCTCCACCCGAAAATCCAGCCCTTCTAAATGATCTAACTGGGTGTGCAACCAGAGCCGAATCGCGGGGGCAGCAGCCGACTAATCAGCCGACTGCCCCGTGGTTGACCCGTTGCATAGGGCTGATCGGCCTGCTGACCCAGAGCCTCCGCCCCGTTTTGGTTAGGGTCAGAGAGATTAGATGAATCGGCCTTTGGGGTGTCAGCACTTGTCGTATCGGCCAGATCAGAGGTCATAACCAGAGCATTAAGGCGTTAGGGCATTGAAAATCGGGCAGCTACCTACCCCTGAGATGACTTTAGCAGGAGCTGTCGTTGCCTGGCAGGGATCAGGTCAACGTGATGGCGGAGATCAATTTGTTAGGGACTCATGACGTAGCGATCCCCTAGGTAGAGTTACGTCATGAATTCTTGACATTTCGATCCCCGAAACCCTTTGTTTTCGCCAGGTAAGCCAGAAAAGCCTTGTTGGAGGCTTGATCCCAGGCTTCTTTTTTGTCATAGTACGGGGCGAAGGTTGATCCCCGCTCAAATGACAGCTTTGGGTCTGGCTGGCCTGGCTACTGACGTGAGGTTCAGTTCAAAGCCGCCGACTAAGTGTGCAATCCGGTTGTGTAATTCATTTCCCAAGGAGGCTATTGGCCCATGTCTCAGCAACGCCCCCCCTTAGAAGATATGACCCTGCGGCAGCTCCGCCGGGTCGCTAGTGAGTATGAAGTATCTCGCTATAGCCGCATGCGTAAGCATGAGTTAATTGATGCAATTCGGGCCATTGAAGCCCGGCGTGGGCAGGTACCGGCACCCGCTGTGGCTACCTCGGCTATGGTGGCGCAAACCCAGGTTGAAGCCTCCAAGTACATGGCACCCGACATTCCCCCCCTGGAGGCGCTGGCTTCCCTAGATGAGGGGTTACCCGATTTACCCAGTGGCTACGGCGAAAGCCGCATTGTGCTCATGCCCCGTGACCCCCAATGGGCCTACTGCTATTGGGACGTGCCCCTTGAACAGAAAGAAGACCTGCGCCGCCAGG
>JAAUUR010000365.1 GCA_012031045.1 Leptolyngbyaceae cyanobacterium SM2_5_2 | reverse complement strand
AGGTCAGTACCAACCAGGCACTTTCCCCCTTCCCCCTTCCCCTCCTTCCCTCTTCCCCTCTTCCCTCTTCCCTCTTCCCTTTTCCCCCTAAGGACGCCCCCGTGATTGATCTCTACTACTGGACGACTCCCAACGGCCACAAAATCACCCTCTTTTTGGAAGAGACCGAGGTGCCCTACACCCTCAAACCCATCAATATTGGCAAGGGCGACCAGTTTGCGCCAGATTTCCTCAAAATTGCGCCGAATAACCGTATTCCCGCCATCGTAGACCACGCTCCAGCAGACGGCGGCGAACCTTTGAGCGTGTTTGAGTCGGGGGCAATTTTGCAATACCTGGCCGAAAAGACGGGCCTCTTCCTACCGGTAGGGCTGCGAGAGCGCACTACCGTGATGCAATGGCTGTTTTGGCAGATGGGCGGCCTGGGGCCAATGTTGGGTCAAAACCACCACTTTTCCAGCTATGCGCCTGAGAAAATTCCCTACGCCATCAACCGCTACGTCAAGGAAACCGAGCGTCTTTACGGCGTACTAAACACCCAACTGCAAACCCACGAGTACGTGGCAGGCGACTACTCCATTGCTGACATGGCGGCCTATCCCTGGATTGTGCCGCACCAACAGCAACAGCAAAATTTTGAGGACTTTCCCCACGTCAAGCGCTGGTTTGAAGCGATCCAGGCTCGCCCTGCCGTACAGCGTGCCTACGATGTGGCTAAAACCATCAGCACCAGTCAGACCATGACCGATGAAGCCAAGGCCATCCTCTTCGGCCAGGGTCGCCGGTAGGAAGCGGGTTTAAGCCAAAATTACCGACCAACACCCATGACCATCAGCAATGACCGCCTAGATCGCATTGAAGCTTTGGTTGAAAGCAATAGTGCAGCTATTGACAAGCTGGCTGACCTCTGCTGGCTGGAAATTCGTAAAAGGCAGAGGGCAGAAGGCAGAGAAAATGCTGGGTAACCGTTGGGGCTGGATTTCTGGTACTCAACCGTGGAGATAGCCCTCCCATTTAAGCTTCAGGAAAGCCTGAAGCCATCGGGAATTCCCTTTCTGCCTTTTGCCTTCATCCTTCCGACACCAGATTGCCCTAATCTTCGGCGGTTTGTGATCAGTGAGTAGAGTGGCGAGATACCTGGCACAATTGGGCTGGTGGACTACTCGACAGGGCTAATCTGTGAAAATTAAAGGCACATGGTACCGTTCGATCCGCGAAACTGGGGATGGCGCGATCGCCATTATTGACCAGCGCTGGCTGCCCCACGAGCTGCGCTGGGTAAGCCTCTCTACCGCTGACCAGGCGGCCCAGGCGATTGCCGAAATGTGGACGCGGGGAGCCCCGCTGTTGGGGGTGGTAGGGGCTTACGGTCTGTGCTTCGCCCTGCGGCAGGAAGCTAGCGATGCAGCTCTGACCACGGCCTACGATAGGCTTCTGGCCACCCGGCCCACGGCGGTGAATCTGCGCTGGGCCTTGGATCAAATTCGCCAAGGGGTAAGCTTTCTACCAGAGGCCGAACGCGCCGCGCAGGCTCTGGCCATTGTTCGCGCCCTTTGTGAAGAAGAGGTGGAAACCAACCAGGCCATTGGCCGCCACGGGCTGGAGTTAATCAAAAACCTGGCCGCAGCGAAACCTGGGAATGAGCCGGTTAACATCCTTACCCACTGTAATGCGGGCTGGCTGGCTACGGTGGACTGGGGCACGGCCCTGGCCCCCATCTACATGGCCCACGATGCGGGTATCCCCGTCCACGTCTATGTGGATGAAACCCGCCCCCGCAACCAGGGAGCCAGCCTCACCGCCTGGGAACTGGCCAACCACGGTGTGCCCTTTACCCTAGTGGTAGACAACGCCGGGGGCCACCTGATGCAGCATGGCCTGGTGGATATGTGCATTGTCGGCACCGATCGGGTTACCGCCAGCGGCGATGTGTGCAACAAAATTGGCACCTACCTCAAAGCCCTGGCCGCCCACGACAATGGCGTCCCCTTCTACGTCGCCCTGCCCTATACGACGGTTGATTGGACCATTCATGATGGGCTGACTGAAATCCCCATTGAGCAGCGCAGCGATGCAGAAATTACCCATCTGTGGGGCAAAACCGCCACGGGAGAAGTCCTCCCCGTGCAAATTACCCTGGATGGAGTGGCCACGGGCAACTATGGCTTTGATGTCACCCCAGGCCGCCTGGTCACCGGGCTGATTACCGAACGTGGCCTTGTTTCGGCTACGGCGGAGGGGTTGGCCACGCTGTATGGTCAAAGGACTGTGAGGGATAGTCCATAGGGGTTTTGCAGTATTCACAACGGCGATTCGCCCGTTCAATAGCTTCGAGGCGTTCGGCATCTGCCTGCTCAACTCTATCAATCAGCGACAGAAGTTCTTCGTGTTCTTCTCGGGTAAGAGTTTCGGCCTGTAGCTTCCGTTAAAGTTCGTTGTAACGGTTTTGAGTATTTTCCGGGATCCCTAGATTGATTTTTTGCAACAACATGGCCTCACCCTCAGGTAAGCTAGCCACCCTGCGCTGCGCCAAAATAAGGCTGGCTTGGCTCACGAATGCTTCTAAATCAGAGGTTTCTAGCTGGGTAACCCCGTTGAGTAACTGATCCAGATCAATGATCGCCACGCTTATCACCAAGGGCTCTTTGTCATTCGCTAGAGCCGCGATGCTGTGGAAATCGCTAACTGGGTGGGGTAGGTCATTGCCGCCGCTGGAGCGGATTCATCACCTCATTCAACCCCTCTCCCACCAGCGACAGGCCAGTCACCATCAGTGTTAAGGCCAAGCCCGGAAATAGTGCCGTCCACCAAATGCCGGTGGGTAGTGCGTCTAGCGCCTGGCGGATGTCGGCCCCCCACTCCGGTACCTGTTCTGGCAAACCCAGACCCAAAAAACCCAGCCCCCCCAGCACCAGAATGGCATCGGCGGCGTTGAGGGTAAACAGCACCGGCACACTTTGGATTACGTTGAGCAATAGGTAGCGGGTCAGCACTGCCCAGGTAGACGCGCCCATGGCCTGGCCGCTTCGACATAGAGTTCTGTCTTAACGCTAACCGTGTGGTTGCGCACCACCCGGTAATACTGGGGAATGTAGGCAATGCTAAGGGCGATCGCCGCATTCACCACACCGCGCCCCACCACAAAGGCCAGCGTCACCGACAGCAGCAGGCCCGGCAGGGTGTAGATGGTATCCATAAAAAACAGCAGTACCCGGTCTAGCCAGCCGCCCAGGTAGCCACTGACCAGGCCCAGGGGCACCCCAACTAACAGACTCAAACTGGTGGCCAGCAGCACCACCTGCCAGGCCGCCCGACTGCCAAATAACGTGCGAGAAAATACATCGTAGCCCTGGCGGCTGGTGCCAAACCAGTGCTCTACCCCCGGCGGTTGGTGGATAGGATTTTGCAGTGCCGCCGTCGATCTTGCAGCACCCCCCAGGACTGTCAGGGCAGGTGCCAGGAGCGCAACAGCCACAAACGCCAGGGTAATCAGCAGCCCCAAGGCCATCAATACACTAGACACCGTCGCTTTTGAAGACTTGCGCCCCAGCCGCAGGGGCAGGGCAAAGCGCTGACGAGGGGTAACGGCCATAAAACCAATGCCAGGGATAGACAATCGACCCTCATTATGCCAGGGAAAGGGGGGCGGAGGGTGGAAGAGGGAGGGCGGAGGGCGGAGGACGGAATTCTGAACGATGGGATGGGTGGGTTCTTGTCGCTAAAGGGGGAGTTTGCTCAACCCTGGCATACTTAAGACAGAGGATTTCAATCGGTAGTCCCTGGAGGGCGATATGGTATCTCAGGAGTTAGCGCCAGCGACGACGTTTGCCAATGTGCTAACCGACGCTGTCCGTGGAGAAGGGCCACACCCCCAGCCAGCCCAGGTGACGACGGCCCTGTTAGAGGCCGAGCGCCAGGCCAAACAGCAGCGTTATGGGGTAGATGCGGAGGCTCTGCTGGGAAGTTGGCAGTTGCGGTTCACCGCTCCCAACAAACCGGCCTACAAAGCGGGGCAGCCGGTGGGTAAGGGGTTCTACTGGCCCGCGATCGCCCCCGGCACCATCCGCTTCAGCCGTGCAGAAAACCAGGGGGATGCCCTGACCATCCAAAACCAGCTTATGCTTGGCCCGCTGAAGCTGCAATTCTCTGGGCCAGCCAAGTTTCTACCGAAAAAGAATTTACTGGCCTTTGACTTTGTGCGGCTTCAGTTTTTTGTAGGCCGCTGGCAACTGCTAACCCTGCCCATTTCTGGTAAAACCGGCAATGGAGAAGCCTTCCCAACCACCAGGATTAGCCAACTTCCCTTTTTTGCCTTCTTTGCTGCGACAGAGCGCTACATTGCCGCCCGTGGAAGAGGTGGGGGGCTGGCCCTGTGGATACACAGTGGCGAGTGAAGGGGGTGGGTCAAGAACAGTAGCGGGCGAATAGGTGGACAGGTGGATCAGACAGTAGCGTGATTTCTGCCATAAAGCACTCGTCTTTGCAGGTACAGGCTCAATCCAACCCGCCTAGGCTGAACTCCTGACTCCTGACTCCTGACCCCTGACTCCTGACCCCCTTCTCCCCCTCCCAAAGTCTAATATCATGATGGGTGCTCCCAGGGTGAGGTATCTCGGCTATGGCCAATCTCTTTGCGGCGGGCGGCATCGTCATGTGGCCGCTGTTGTTTTTTTCGCTGCTGACTCTGGCCCTGGTAATAGAACGAAGCTGGTTTTGGCTGCGGATTAGTCGGCAACAGCGAGGGCTGGTGACTGACATTTTGCGTACTTACTCAGAGAATCCGCCGCGGGCGATTACCAAACTCAAGCAATATCCCCAGTTGCCCATTGCGCGCATTTTTCTGGCCGCTCTGACCCTGGGCGACACCACCCCAGAGGAATTTTCAATTGCCCTGGAAAGCGCCGCCCAGGCTGAGTTACCCATGCTTAAGCGCTTCCAAACCCTGTTTGAAACCGTTGTTGGGGTGGCCCCCCTGTTAGGACTACTGGGCACCGTGCTGGGCTGATGCAGGTGCTTTCTTCCATTCGCATTGGTGAAGGCGGGGCGGTTTCCTCCGCAGGCGTGACCCTGGGCGTGGGCGAAGCCCTCACCTCCACCGCCGCCGGGCTGGTTGTGGCGATTATGGCGTTGCTCTTTGCCAATCTGTTTCAAGGGCTGTATCGCCGCCAACGATCCTTTATTCAGGAAGCAGGCGGCAAGCTGGAGATTTTGCACCGTCGGCAGTTGCGGATGCAGGGGTGGGGT
>JAAUUR010000364.1 GCA_012031045.1 Leptolyngbyaceae cyanobacterium SM2_5_2 | reverse complement strand
ATAGCAGCATGTCTCCCGTAGCCAGGGGTAGCACCAGCATTCATCTGGCTGGCCCGTCCAGCGTTAGCGGTCACGACCTTAGCCTGCATCGCCGTGGCTAAGGCACAGGTGTCATCGGTGCTACCGCCATCGGCCACAATCACCTCAATGTGGGTGGCCGTTTGCAGGGTTTGCAGCGTCCGAGGCAGGGTATTGGCCTCATTCAGCGTCGGGATAATAATTGAAATCCTGGCCGCCTCAATGGCGTCACCGCCTAGGTGGGCTGGTTTAATGATAGCTGTTCCCAAACGTCTAGATCCTCTGGTGTGTCAATATCGGTCAGGGTGGGTAGGTAGGCCGGGGTTAAGCCAGCCTGGGCCGCTTGGGCCACGGTTTGAGACAACACGCTGGCCGTGCTCCAGACAATGCCCTGGAAGAGGCCAGGAACGAACTGCCGCAGGCCAATCAGGTAATAGCCGCCATCGCTAGCTGGCCCCAGTACCAGGGGATGCTGCTGAAGCAGGACAAACGCCTGCGCTAGGGTGGCCACATCCAGTTCTGGACAATCGGTGCCAATGGCAATGGCTGAGCGACAGCCCCCCTCAAAGGCCGCCCAAAAAGCCGTCGCCAGGCGATCGCCTAAATCCCCCTCCGATTGTGGGCTGTAGCATAACCCGTCGCCCAACCAGCTTCGCATCGCCGCTTCCTCAGCCCCGGTATACCACAGCATTACCGCTACCTCTGGTTGGCGTTGCAAAATCCTGGCCTGGCCTACGGTATGCTCGGCTAGCTGGCGATAGAGCTGTACCGCCCCCTCCGCCCCCAATGCAGGAATGAGCCGGGTTTTAGCCTGGCCAGGCGTAGGGTAGCGAGCGAAGATCATTAAGCAGTCTTGACCTTGCGGATCTAACACTGAAACCGTCATTACGAGGGATGGGTAACGTGGGCCATCGAGTCAGCCTAGCCCATTGAGCCAGCTGGCACAATCCGGCTCGATCTATTAACCAGGATGGCTACTGAAGCTGAGTTCTTCCTGAAAACTTTCTGAGTACTTCCAAATAATCTGCATTAACCGGGACAAGTTTAGATACGAGGGAGCCAGGAGTCGGAGTCAGGAGGCAGAAGCTGGAATTCTCCTATCTCCTGGCTTCTGAATTCTGACTGCTGCCTAGGCGACCTATCTCGCGTTAAGCGGAGCCCGCTTCAGGAAAAGCCGCCGATGCGGATGCCAGACCCTAACACCACAAACAGCACCGCCAGGGTAGTTACCCCCACGATGTGATAGGCCAGGGAGTTCAGGGTTTCCTTCGTTAACTTAGGGATAATAAAAAACCGGGCGTGAATGGCCAGGGCCAGGGTACCCAGTAGCAGCAGCAGTTTCAGGCCAATGTAGGTGGACAGAAACGAGTCAAAGGCCCAAAAGGTCTGAAACCCTGGAAAGTAGATCCAGGTGAGCCATAGCCCAGTAATCACCTGGAGCACCAGCGCCGTTAGGCCAAAGTTTTCAAAGTGTTCTTCAAATTGATGAATGATGTCAGGGTCTCGCTGCTTAAGAGCCGTAGGCAGCACGGTAACCGCCAGCACCAAATGGCCACCCGTCCACACGGTAGCGCCCAGGGTGTGTAGCAGAATTAGGAGTTTGAACAGCATCGTCATCCGTCTCCATTAGAGAAATGTTGGATTAGAGAAATTTGTAGCAATGATAAGAAATTTGTTGTCTGCTAAGTGAGGGTTTGCTTATAAACGGAAGATTTCGTATTATTGAATACAGAAATTAATTCCTGATCGGCTTCTGGCTCTGGGTTTGGCTCCAAAACCGTAAGAGTTGTTGGCATCACATTAACCCTATCCGAAGCGAGTATCTCCTATGTCTGCCCAAGCTATCGATCCATCCAGGCGACCCTTGAAGACACTGACATTAAATCCTGGCATCCGGCCTGTCACATCACTTACACCCGCGACACCTGGGTGACGTTGCTGCAATTGCCCAGCCAGTATGCCGCCAGGGAAGCTAAGCTGCTCTGCCAGGCATCCCCTAATACCTGGGTGGCCTGGGTGCCTGATCATGGTGAAATCGTTCTGGATAGAAGCCATTTCTACCGCTAAGTCTCCCCCAGTAGAACCCAGGATAATGACCAGTGGACGGCCTGAATGCTCCATCACCGCTTTAGATTTTTGCTTGAGTTAACGCTATGAGTGCTGAATCTCCCATTGACTGGGATGAAATGTTTGAGTATCTACCCGGTACGGTGGTGGAGTTCTGCGACCAGCCCAGTCGTCTCTACATCAACTTGCTGAGGCGCTCAGCGTGGCGGAAGTGGGTCGATTCGAGGTTGAAGCCTCGGGTTTTGAGCGCGGCAAACAACGTCTCAATGCCCCACCGCAAGCGGTAGTCCGCCAATGCGGTGGGAGGACAGTGGCCGGTCGCTAAAATCAGGAGTTCACCATCCTCCAGGCGGGTGGCAACGACGTAGACGCGACGGCCCCACACCCAACGCTTGCCCGACAGCATCCGCTGTTCGCCGACCGCCAGGTTGGCCAAGACTCGTTCACCCCGCTGTCGCCGTTTGCCCGAGCGCGAGCTGAGGCGGTCACTGTGGCGCAGCCTCAAGCGGAAGGGCATGGCCTTGGGCCACAGCTCTTTAAGCAGGGTAGTGTTGCCACAGGGTTCTTTGTTATCAAATCTGGGCGAGTTAAGGTCTATAAAACCTCATTAAACGGCAAAGAGCAGATTCTTCGCATATTTAAAGCCGGGGAAAACTTTGCAGAGGTAACCACTTTTGACGACCAACCTTTTCCGGCCTCAGCTGCCGCCATTGACCCCACTGAGTTGGTCTTTTTCCCTCGCCTACCGTTTTTGAATGTGTTGTATCAAGATCCTGATATCGCCATCAATATGTTGGCTAGCCTATCCCAGCACCTGCGGCATCTTACTGAAGTCATTGAGGATCTCTCATTTCGTGATGTTCCCCAGCGGCTTGCCGCCTACTTGCTGCAAATGAGTGAGGCGCAGTCAGGATCATGGCGTAACCAACCTGGCCCTAATCCTAGGGTGACTTTAGACTTAACAAAAAGTCAGTTGGCGGCTAGCCTGGGTACCATTCCAGCCACGCTTTCTAGGGCTTTTTATCGGCTCAGCAGCGAAGGACTAATCGCCGTTAATGGGGCCGACATCGAGTTACTTGACCGTGAACGATTGCAAGACCTCACCCTACTCACTGAGGCCGACGCCCCCTAAACCAGTACTCTGAGGCGGCCATAACCCACCGGTTTATTCACTCAAAACCCCTTGTGAAACCTGGGGTTCTCGTTCTGCCTGCTGCGCAAGGGCAAAGTCCTACTGCCTACTGCCTACTGCCTTTCAGAACTAGGGGCTTTGCCACTGACCCAGAATAATAGACTGGGCCGCCTTCCCCAGGCGAGTCAGGTCATCATCCAGTAGCGGCGGCCAATCCACGCCTCGTTTGGTGCCCTGGTTGTAGAGTTGGCGACTCTCGTAGGACAAGGCAAATAAGGCTTGCACTAGAGACCGTTCGAGGGCTGGTTCAGCCTTGAGCCCTTCGTATAGCACCTTAAGGGCCAGCAGTAGCGACGTCACCTGCCCTGGAATGGGCGGTTTACCCTGGCGCAGGCAGGCTACGAAGGTATCAGGTAAATCATCGGTGGGGTCGAGGGTTTGTCGCAACACAAACTGATAAGCGGTGTCAAAATCCATAGCAGTAACCTTTCAGGACTAAAGAATGATAACGACGCCCACGTGTGCTGACCTTGGCCTCAGTCTACCGTTCATCGCCACCTTCCATCGCCAGAGATAGCGTGTAAATAGGCTAGGCCGGAGCGGTCTACGAGTTATCGCTCTGGTCATTCATCGGGAGACTTGGTAGTCCGCTAAGGTGGGGGGGCAACCTGAGCCCAGGTAAGCGCCACGGATTATCTAGCCTTGCCTGTTCCTGTCAACTGTTGCGCGTTAGCTATGAGCCATCCCTTACAAGATCCCATCCCCTTTGTAGATTTAAGCTGGCAACACGCCCCTCTAGAAGAGGCTATTCAGGCGGCAATCGCCACTGTAATCAGCAGAGGAGACTTTGTTCTAGGCGATGCTTTGGCTGCCTTTGAATGCCATTTGCCGCCGCCTGTGGCACCAATTTTGGCGTTGGTGTGGGCTGCGGCACCGATGCGCTGGTCTTAGGGCTAACCGCCTGCGGCCTTGGCCCCGGTGATGAGGTGCTGTTACCAGCTAATACCTTTATTGCCACCCTGCTGGGCGTTTTGCGAACGGGCGCAATGCCGGTGTTAGTAGATTGCGATCGCCACACCGCTCTGCTTGATTTAGAAGCGGCTGAAGCGGCCATTACCCCCCGCACCCGTGCTATCCTCCCGGTGCACCTCTATGGCCAAATGGTAGCGCCCCAGGGCTTGTTTGATTTAGCCACTCGGCATCAGCTGATGATTTTTGAAGATGCTGCCCAGGCGCACCTGGCGGTGCGAGAGGGATACACAGCCGGTTCTCTGGGCCTGGCGGCGGCCTTTAGTTTCTACCCCAGTAAAAACCTGGGTGCCCTGGGCGATGGCGGCATGATAGTCACCGCGGAGGAGCCGGTAGCTCGAATGGCGAGATCGCTCCGCAATTACGGCGCAACCCGCAAGTACTATCATACTGAACCGGCGGGCACCAATAGCCGTTTAGATACCCTTCAGGCCGCTGTTCTCGATCTCAAGCTTCCTCATCTGCTGGGCTGGAATCAGGCCCGCTACGCCCTGGCTCAGCATTATGATGACCGCTTAGCTCCCCTGGCTGACTACGGCATCACCCCAATCCGCAATGAGGCTGGCAATGGCCATGTTTATCACCTCTACGTGATTCGCATCACCCACGCCTGCCCGCTTAACCGCGATGCTCTACAGGCTCGCCTGGCGGCGGCCAACATTCAAGCTGGCATTCACTACCCTATCCCCTGCCATTTGCAGCCCGCCTTCGAGAACCTGGGGTACCAACTGGGCTGCTTTCCCCAGGCTGAAACTCTGAGCCAGGAAATTCTGTCTTTGCCCTTATATCCTGGTATGACCTTGGCCCAGGTAGATCGCGTGGTAGAAGCCACGACCGCCGCCGTTTGCACGCCAGATCGCCTACCAGTTGGAGTAGCGGAGGTGGGGTGGTGAGGTAGTGGGAGGATGGGCGATGTCAAGGCGGAAAGATTGGGCACCGTCCACCTGGCGCTACCAAAGGTTGCGGCTGATTGATGAAATCTGTTTTCCTGGAAATCGCTCTTCTACTCACCCCACCCCCT
>JAAUUR010000363.1 GCA_012031045.1 Leptolyngbyaceae cyanobacterium SM2_5_2 | reverse complement strand
ACCTTACACCTTACACCCCCCACCCCCCTCGTCTCGATCCACCAGCTCAGCTCACCCACACCTTTGGCCGGGGCAGTCTCCGTAAGCCTGTGCTGTCAGACATCAGCCTTGATCTGGCGGCAGGAGAAATTGTGATTTTGGAAGGCCCTTCCGGTGGAGGTAAGACGACCCTGCTGACGCTGATTGGGGCTCTGCGGTCGGTGCAAATGGGCAGTCTTAAGGTCTTCGGGCAGGAACTGCGGGGTGCTCGAAAGCCCTGGTTGATCAAGACTCGTCAGCAGGTGGGCTTTATTTTTCAGCATCACAATCTGCTTGATTGCCTCACCGCCTGGGAAAATGTCGGCACCTCCCTGCGGCTGCATCGCCACATCCCGAAACGGGCCTATCGGCCTAGGGCGGTGGCGATGCTGAATGCGGTGGGCCTGGGGGACAAGGTGGATGCCTACCCGGAAAGGCTATCAGGGGGGCAGAAACAGCGGGTTGCGATCGCCCGCGCCCTGGTAAGCCATCCCAAACTGGTGCTGGCGGATGAGCCCACGTCATCGGTGGACAGCCAGTCTGGCCGAGATGTGGTGGATATCATGCAGCGCCTGGCTCGGGAAGAGGGCTGTACGGTGCTGCTGGTTACCCACGACAATCGCATTCTGGACATGGCCGACCGAATCTTGCACATGGAGGATGGGCGGCTGGTGTGAATCTGAACTTGAAATAACCATCTTAATTTTATGACCAATGGTCAGTGAAGTGCTCTCAGCAAGGTCATCGGGCTGCTTAACTGTATCTGAGACTGCCGGTATTAAGCCAACCATAAGCCACCTCAATTAGTGGTTTTCCACCAATGTTGAGTTCTTTTTCATAGACTCGCTTACCGCCGAGTGCAGCATAAAATTGACACGCAGGGTTATCGACCAAAACCCACACCAGCATAGAATCGATACCTAACTGACCGAGCCTTGCCGCAACCGATCGCACCAAACAACGCCCTATTCCCTTTCCCTGGTGGGCTTTTTGGATGTAGATCGCAGTCAACTCGCCTTTATATACAGAATCGCCTGTACGCTCCATCCCTCCGTTCGCAAAACCGACAATTCCGCCTGGTTCTCCCTCAGCAACAAACGTGAAATTTCCATCTTCTGGGGCACGGCTCAAAATTTGGTACCAGCCGTTTGCTCTCCGCTCATAGGATAAATTCGCCAAGTGTTCATCTGGCACGGTGCCCCGGTAGGTTGTTCGCCAAGTATCTACATGAACCTTCGCAATGGCAGGCACGTCGTTGTGAGTTGCTTCCCTGATACGTATGGGTGATTCTGACCAAAGCATGCCTGTTAACAGATAGCTAACAATACTGATACGCTAGCCCAAATTCTCAGAAGTAGTAGGGTGGGCACTGCCAGCCCTACTGGCTGCTCAATTGTCGCGGTTAGGATGATTGCGGTCAGGCCCACCCGCCCAGGGAGGCGGCCCCTGGGGGTTGCGAATCGTCAGCACATCGCCATTGCCACGGGTAATTATGAATGCATCAAAGTCGTAGTCATCATACTCACCGACTACCGTGACCTGTTCTCCCAGCTGAAGATTCAGCTGGTGATACCACATGGGGCCAGCATCTACAATGATCTCTCCGGTGCCATCGCTAAGGATAAACTCATTGCCCACCACACCGCGAATTTCCCCGGCAATCGTCAGGCCAGGGCTGCGCTGCTGTAGCTGCTGAATCGTAATCGGTGCTTGTGCCCCAGGAGTGAAACTCTGTGCCTGAGACCCATTGTTTTGCTTCTGATTTAGGAGTTCGTGGCATCCCTTGGATTTTTTTGCCCTATTGATCCTGAGTTGGAGGGGGCATTTCCATATTAATAAGCAATGCTGGTACTAAATTGAGCGTCTTAATCTGAAGTCGCTACTGCCAGTCGCCAGGTTTGATGGATCCCCAACTCCAGAATGTACCGATGGTACTGCACCAGGGAAGGACGATGACCCACGCTGACAAATGTGGTTGCCGTATTCGTCAGTTGCCCATATAACCGAGTCTCATTCTCCTCATCCAGGGCGCTGGTGGCTTCATCCAGCACGGCGTAGGGTGGCTGTTGCAGCAGGAGGCGGGCAAAGGCTAAGCGCTGTTGCTCCCCCACCGAGAGTCGCTGCGCCCAGTCGTCTACCGCATCCAAGTCGCTATTGGCCAACTGCGGCAGTTGCACCTGCTGTAGCACCTGCCGCAGGGTGGCCTCATCCGTTGTTGGGTCGGCATGGGGGTAGAGCAACTGTTGCCGCAGGGAGCCCAGCACCAGATAGGGCCGCTGGGGCAGAAATAACATGTCCTGCCGCTGGGGTCTATACAAAGTGCCGCTGCCAACGGACCAGAGCCCCGCGATCGCTCTCGTCAGAGAACTTTTGCCCACCCCGCTGGTGCCACCAATTAACAGGTGCTGACCGGGGAACACTTTAAATGAAAGGTTTCTGATCAGCCGCCGCTGCCCGTCGGGGGTTGACAATGTTAGATTTTCCACCGCCAGCGGGGCGGGGCTGATGACTTCAAGCTGCGGCTGAACCGGCTCCCCGGCCACCTGCAGCGCCTGGGCTAACCCATTCAATCGCCCTATGCTGGCGACCAGGGCCGTAAGCTGCTCAAATTGAATGATAATCAGGCTGAGGGAATCGGAAACGCCCATAACGCGCGCTCTCCTGGCCCTCTAGCCAGAAAGAATAAGTCTCAATAAGGTCGGGCTGCTGGCACTGTTCCGGCGAAGCGATCCAGAGGTATACCTCATCGCCCTCTAAGGCATCAGGAGCCTGTGAGATAGATTTAGTAGTTTTCTGGAACAGCTTTGGGCCAACCGTGGGAGGTGGCATCGAATCCCTAAACAAAACGAAGCAGGTACGAGAGAACTGATAGAAATCCTACCTTAAATAGGAATCAATCTCACGAAAAGACAATGCCTGTCGCAGCTAACCATCTGACCAAGGGGTCATGAAAATCTTTTAGAAGGGATGCTGGGTTAAGAGAATTGAAGGCATCTTATTTGGGGTATCAGTGCAAGGCGGAACAAAAAAATATTTAGTGCAATGTATCAATAAGCACCTTTGAGATATTAACCGACATTCTGACTCCTGACTCCCCCGCAACAGCAATATCCTACTTTGAGTCAATACCCAGAAAGGGGCGTACTATCCAGCTCAACCATCACCTTTGCAGGAATGCGAGGCTCGCTGGAATGTCGAGTAAGTAGCTCTTCACCATTTCCAGGGCAAATGGGTCAGGCAGCGCCTGCTGGAACTTACTCAGACGATACTCCGGCAGTTCCGCCAGGATAAATTCTTGAACAGAAGGATGATCCCAGAACTTCTGGGTCTGCATTTCTCTCAGCGACAACCCTAGGGTGGCTGGGCCAACGCTATCGCCTTCGATTTTGAGGCGAAAGTTATCGGCGACGATCTTCCAGTCGTGGCCATACTGCAACCCATACTTGAGCGTGTGGTTAATCTGTCCTCCGGCAAACGTCCACCACAAGGCACGATCGGGCTCGTATTGGATGCACTGTCCACTAGCTTTGCGGAGTTGTGCCCCAAGGTCATCTCTGGCCGCATCTAGGGCCGATTGGGTGGGCTCGTCGATGTAGGGCAGGGGTTTGTTCCCTTTGAGAACAGCGGCGATCTGCTGGCAAAGCTCGTAGCTCAACAGCTGGGGGATGAACCCGCTCCAGGTGGGCTTTTTACCTCGGGGGGCAGGCTCGACTAGGATGGCGCGATCGCTGTGGTTGATGTGCTGCACGGTCCAGGCTCGCCCCCCCAGCAGAAAGGAACTCATTTGCTCGACCAGCTTATCGACAAACGCCTGTTCCAGCGAGCCAATCACATAGCCTGCCTTGGTCTTGACCTTATATAGAACCGGGCTGCTAAAAACGGCATACAGCTCCATGAAATTCTTGCGGCCAAAGACCCGTTCGGCTTTGTCACCCATTGAAAGTAGGCCACCGGCTTCAAACAGGTAGTCTTCTCGCAGCATGTGGTCGATTAGGGTGCTAAATTCATCGGGGGTAATGCCAGAGAAATCGGGCACTACGGACAGTTGATCCCAGCAGCGTTCGGGGCTAATGGCCCCAAACTGGAGGGTCAGGGCCAGGAGTTGGTGCACCATCACTGGCCAGGCCCTCTTGGTGACCCGGATAGACTCGACCCAGCCTTGGCGGGCCAGTTCGATAATGGCGATCGCCTGTAAGGCTGGCTCTAAATCCTCACAAAAGAAGGTGGTATTGGCCCGCTGCCCGTCTCGCCGCCCGGTGCGCCCCATGCGCTGAAGAAAAGAGGACACCGTAGAGGGTGCATTGGCCTGAAACACCAAATCCAGGTCACCCACGTCAATGCCCAGCTCCAGGGTAGAGGTGCAGACGATGCTGGCGTTAGTGCCCCGGTGGAACCGCTCTTCGGCAGCATCCCGTTCCTCTAGGGAGACGGAGCTGTGGTGGACAAACACGTCGGTGCCCCGATTGCGGAGTCGTTCGGCAATGTCTTCGGCTAGGGAACGGCTTTTCGCCAGAAGTAACAGGCTTTTGTTGCCAGCGGCTTTACGGCTCGGCCTCCTGGGCGATCGCCATAGTGGTGTCCCGCAGGTAAACCCGCAAATCCTTAGGCGAGGGTTGCTTAGGTGGGTCAACCACACAACCGGCTCGCTGGGAGGTGCCCTGGAGCCAGGCCAAAATCTCCTCGGGGTTGCCCACTGTGGCACTCAAACCCACCCGCTGAATGTCGTTGGGGGTATGGCGAGCTAGCCGCTCTAGCACCGACAGCAGGTGCGTTCCCCGGTCAGAGCAGGCCAGGGCGTGGATTTCGTCAATGACCACGGCCCTCAGGTCGGCAAACAGCTTGGCGTGGGGCACCCGAGACGACAGCAGCATCACCTCTAGAGACTCTGGGGTGGTCATCAGCACCGCCGCAGGCTCTTTAATGAACCTGCGTTTGTCAGACGCTTTGACATCCCCATGCCAGAGAAACCGGCGCAGACCCACCATTTCGGTGTAAAACCCCAGCCGCTCCGCCTGGTTATTCAGCAGCGCCTTGATGGGCGCGATATAAATCAGCCCTACCCCCTCTGGCTCCCGCTCCATCAGCATCGACAGCATGGGGAACATGGAGGCTTCGGTTTTGCCCCCAGCGGTGGGAGCCAAGATGACGGCGTTTTTACCATCGAGCAAGGCATGACTGGCCAACTCCTGCACCGGACGGAGGGATGTCCAGCCGAGGCGAGCCACGATCGCTTCCTGCAATCGGGAGGGGTATCGGGCAAAGG
>JAAUUR010000362.1 GCA_012031045.1 Leptolyngbyaceae cyanobacterium SM2_5_2 | reverse complement strand
CTGGTGCTGGAATGGCTGGTCTCAGCCAATGGTGAGATGGACTGAACCATTCAGCAGGTGCGGCACCCAAGATAACCCCAGGCCCAGGCAAGATAGAACGCTCATAATCAAAAAGGCCAGCCCATTGTTAAAGTCAGCAATGACCATGTCTACCCTGGCCAATAGCGAAACGGCGACCAATAGCATCACCGAGGCAAACAGATGAAATTGTGTAACAGCCGCCACAGCCATTGAGGCCAACGATAGGGCCATCAAAAAATACCCCAGGTCAGACTGAAAGCCCAGCAAAATAAACCGGCGGCATAGCTTCCAGCCAATCGTGGTAACGATCGCCAATAGCAGCGTTAATATCACGCTCAAGGTCCAGCCCAGATTTGACATGCCGCGCTGATGCAAAAAACCACCGTAGGTCATGTAAGCCACCACAATCAGCACCCAGGACGGCCAGGGTAGCCTCAGCTTGTTGCTAGCTGGCTGTTGCTTTGCCATGAGGCTAGGGAAAAATAGCTTGCCAGATTCAGTATAAACAACGAACTTTCTTCGCAAACCGTTGTTTCGCTGAAGACCCACTTAACAGGGAGCCCCGCCTTGAGCAACGTGATGTTTTCCAGTATTACCGTCGGTGTAATGGCTGTTGCACCCGTGTCCGCTATTTATGCTGGGCCGGCATGGTCTAGCCCAGCCAACTCCAGGACGACTGCTGCCCCCATATCTACCGCTGATACGCTAACAACTCCACCAGTAGCACCACCGCAACCCATGCAGGGGCTGACAGCCCAGCCCTATGCCCAGTTGCCCGGTAACACCACCATCCCTGAAGAGACCCTGCAACAGCGCCTACAAGAACTGGAACAACGTCAGCAAGGATTGGAACAGGAAATCGAGACCCTGCGACAGCAAATTGAGCAGCAAGCTGTTGACCCAACCGATGCAGAAGTGGCCACCCCAGTAACCAATTCCGCTAACGAAGATCTACAAGGCATTTCCTTTTCGGCAGAGGCCATTTTCTTTAGGCCGCGCACCAGCCTTTTGCAGGATTACGCCATTGTCGATCCGGGGCAAGCTTTATTTACAGGTGGAGATGTGGCTGCCCCGGAATTTGATCGGCGGATAGGCACTCGCTTTAGGCTTAACTACTACATTCCCAACACCTCTGTAACGGTGGGGGCAACCTACACAACCTTCAACAGCTCCGGTAGCAGCAGCGTTGAACGCCCCGCGAATGGATTTTTGCTGGCTACCCTGGCTGCTCCAGTACAAAATGAAAACGCCGACCGGGCGAGTTCTAACCTGAATCTGAATTACGATGTCACCGACCTAGAAGTGGCCTATCGCCTGCCTGCGGCAGGCAGCCTACAGGGGCAACTCTTTGGCGGCATTAGGTTTGCCAACATCAGCCAATCCAATGATGTGCTCTACGATGGTCGAGACTTTACGAGTGGTATGGTCAATATCGATCGATCCCTGTCAGGAGTGGGACTCAGGGTTGGCGGCGAAGTTGCCCTAAACCTGGGCAGCGATATTAGCCTATTTGGTCGGGCGGCAGGTTCACTCCTGGTTTCAGATATCAGCACCAGCCAGCAAGAAACCAACAATAACGGTAGCGATCTGATTGTGAGCCTGAATCGAACGGCTAGCGATCGCGTCATCCCCGTAATGGAGTTAGTGGCTGGCCTACAGTGGCAACCCAAACTAAACGACAACCTCAGCTTTGATGCAGCGGCGGGCTACGAATTTCAGCAGTGGTTCAACGCCGCCGACACCGCTCGCTTTGTGGATAATTCCGGCACGGGGGTAATCACCCAAGACACCGGGGATCTCAGCCTGAGTGGTTTCTTCCTGCGGTTGGGTCTGTTGTTTCGGTTTTAGAAGTAGGAGTTAAGGAGTTAGGAGCCAGGAGTGCAGAAGGTTAACGGCTTCTAGCTCCTGATTTCCTAACTCCTGATCTTCTCCGACCCAGTGCTATCCCTTAGCCCACAAAGGCCAAGCGGGGTTCAGACACACCAGCGGGTTCGGTGCCCTTGAGGTACGCCAGCATGGTATCAGCGTCGGAAACCTCGAAGGGGTCGGTGGGGCAGTTGTCAGCAAAGTCGGGCTCAACGAAGATCTTCTCGATCGCGCCGTCGTTGACCAGCATGGAGTAGCGCCAGGAGCGCAGCCCAAAACCCACGTTGGATTTGTCAACCAGCATGCCCATCTTGCGGGTGAATTCGCCGTTGCCATCGGGTAGTAGGAAGACGTTATTGGCGCCCACCTTTTGACCCCACTGGAACATCACGAAGGCATCGTTAACCGACACACAAATAATTTGGTCAACGCCGAGAGCCTTGAACTCTTCGTAGAGTTCTTCGTAGCGGGGCAGGTGGTTAGAGGAGCAGGTGGGGGTAAAAGCACCGGGCAGAGAGAAGACCACAACTTTCTTGCCACCAAAGAGGTCTTGGGTGGTCAGGTCTTGCCAGCGGTAGGGGTTGGGGCCACCTACTGACTCGTCCCGCACGCGGGTTTTGAAGACAACATCAGGTATACGTTCAATAACGGCCATAATTACCTCGTAAGTTCAACGTTAACTACTGCGTTTCCAGCCTTGGCTGCTTAACTCAGAATAATTCTGAGTTAAGAATTGATCAATAAGTATAACAACTTATTCTCCTGACTGCATCTTAGACCACTCTCGGCATCAGGTAAATGTGTTACTGTATTAAGACTAGATTATGTAAATGATCCCGTCGTATTTTTTGGTAAGCGTCTCTGAACCGCCCACTATGCAGCAGCAGCCTGAGGCAATTGTTAAGGTCTTAAAATCCAAGGGGCTACGGGTAACGCCTCAGCGGTTTGCCGTGTATGCCAATCTGCTGAGCCGCTACGATCATCCCACCGCCGAAGACATCCTTAACGATCTAAACGAAGCCGCTCCCACGTCGTCCCAGGCAACGGTCTACACCTCACTGCAAACGTTGCGTGAAGCGAATCTGGTGCGTGAGGTGCTGCTTGAGGATGGTGTGCGCCGCTACGATGCCAATGTGGCACCCCATCACCACTTCCGTTGCCAGTCCTGTGGTGCCATTGCCGATATTCCCTGGGAGTCCCTGGCCCATATTGATATCAGCAGCCTCAGTTCGCGCTGGCAGGTTGAGGGCTACGAAGTTACGGTACATGGACGGTGCGATCGCTGCCGGTAATGGGGTGTTATGGTAGCTACTCTTGGCATTGCTGAAGCCCTTACTAAGCTGGAGGAAGCCCCTGTTGCCCTTGGCCTTAGCCCAGTCAATAATTGCGACTTATGGGAAGTGTCAGAGCGCAAATAGAAATGAATAATTTGATAGCTCGTATTCAAAAACTGATAGATTTTCGCAGGGAAATCGGGCAGCCTATTGATCAGCATTTTTTGCCCGGTCTAAGTCGTGATTATCTTCAAGAGAAAGTTTCAGAATACTCTTTTTATTTTCCGCAAGAATTAATCGATTTATATTCTTGGCATAACGGGACAAGGGAGCAAGACTTCTTGATATTCAGGGATACGGCCTGGTTGAGTTTTGAGAATTCCGTTTCCGAATATGAGCTGAATTTGGAATATTTTTGGAGTGCCTTTAATGGTTCTGATCTTGATTTAGAGCCTGAAAAATGTTCCCATTTGCTGGTTTTGAGGGATTTTTTCTGTATCTAAGTTACCCAGATCAAGCTATGTGTCCAAATATAGAACTTCCTATTATTGCCGCCGGGAAGGGAGCACTCGATCCATACTTTACTTCGTTTGACTCTATGTTAGACACCGTTGAGGAATGGTTCACAGTTGGCCAGCATAGTGAGTACGGATGTGAGGTGGAGGAAAACCTTGAGCGCCAGATTTGGCGAAAGCACAACTCGCAAGTATTTGGAGTGTAGGCAGAAGTCGCCACATAACAATAGAAGTGGAACGGACGCAAGCAAAAATCTCGGGTTTCAGTTCAAGGTTACTGTTGCCGCATTGACAACTACATGGGTGGTGATTAAGGTTACATGCCTTAGTAAACCGTCAGGCGTCTGCCTTTCGCTATCGGATTGGGCAGACTAGGCTTGACTTACCCCTTTGCCCTATGGCGGTAGCCCCATCATGCGCGTTCTAGTTCTCAGCCACACCTATATTGTTGACCTCAACTGCGAAAAGCTGCGCGCCCTGGCCCAGCTCGATCCATGCCTTGAGGTTACAGTGGGGGTTCCTAAGCGCTGGTGTCCAGGCGGCGTACAAAATCGCATGATTGAATCTAAGGCCAGGCAAGAGGGCAACTTTCGCCTGCGGCCCTTAGGCAACCTGAGCCAAAATAATCAAGGGCTCCTCAGCTTTGGGCCGGATCTGCTCCAGCTTATGCGTCAGTTTCGTCCCCAGGTCATTCAGGTTGAGCAGGGTTCAAAATCCCTGGCCTATGCTCAAACCATCACGCTCAATCGGCTGCTGGGGTTAAAGGCCAGAAACGTGTTTTTTACCTGGTGGAACCTGCCCTACGACCTCAAGTTCCCGGCGGCCTGGCTGGAAGCCTACAACCTCAAACACACCCACGGGCTAATTGCAGGCAACCAGGATGGGGCTGACATTCTGCGGCAGCGGGGCTATCCGGGGCCATACCAGGTCATGCCGCAGCTTGGGGTTGATGAAAGTCTCTTTTTTCCGCAGCCCCAGCCTGCCCTGGCCCAACAGCTCGGTATCCCTGACGAAGCCTTTGTGGTTGGGTTTGTAGGTCGCTTTGTGGAAGAAAAAGGACTGCTTACCCTTTGCGATGCCCTGGCTTCCCTCCAGCATCATAGCCAGCCCTGGATCTGGTTACTGCTGGGTCGAGGCGAACTAAAGGACACGCTCAAGGCTAAAGCGGCTGCCGCTGGCATTGCTGACCGAGTGCGCTGGGTCGAAAGCGTCCCCCACGATGACGTACCCCGCTACCTCAACCTGATGCATACTCTGGTGCTACCTTCAGAAACCACCTATCGCTTCAAAACCCTTACCTCCGTCGGCTGGAAGGAACAGTTTGGCCATGTGCTGATTGAAGCGATGGCCTGTGGTGTGCCCGTCCATTGGCTCTGACTCTGGCGAAATTCCCCACGTAATTGGGGATGCGGGCTTCATCTTCCCTGAGGCCAACGCCCTGGCCCTCGCCGATTGCCTCCGCCAGCTTATGGAACACCCCAGCCAGCGCCAAACCCTGGCCCAACAGGGCTACCAGCGCGCCCTTACCCACTACACCAACAAAGCGCTGGCCAAGCAACTCCTGGCGTTCTACCAAACCATCCAAGCCTCCGAAAAAACCGAATAACCC
>JAAUUR010000361.1 GCA_012031045.1 Leptolyngbyaceae cyanobacterium SM2_5_2 | reverse complement strand
CTTATCGCAACCCCGGCGGCTGAAAATGAAGTAAATCGCTGGCAGCATATCCCCGCTGCTGAAGCTGCCCCACCACAAAGGACAGGCTAACTCGCCCCCGGCCCCTGGGCTGCCGCTGGGGCTGCCGCTGCTTTTTGAGCTGGGGGTTAACTTTGGTCTGGCTGCTATCCAGCAGGGGCACCAGGCGCTTGATGGTGCAGTAGTGGAACTCCAGCGGCACCGGGCGAAAGTCGGAATAAATGAGTTCCGTGGGGCCGTGGACTTGCTGGAGCCAATCCGTCAGTTGGCCACTATTGGCCACGGTGGCCGACAGGGCCAGAAGCTGAATCTCCGGCGGGCAGTAGATAATCGACTCTTCCCAGACGGTGCCGCGTTGGCGATCGTTCATGTAGTGGCATTCATCCAGCACCACGGCTTCCACCTGTTGCAGGGTGGTGCCGGTTTCGCCAATGCGGGTGCCATAAAGCATGTTGCGAAAGATTTCGGTGGTCATCACCACGATGGGGGCATCGCGGTTGATGGAAAGATCTCCCGTCAGCAGCCCCACCTGCTCTGGGCCAAACTGCTCCCGAAAATCTCGCAGCTTCTGGTTGGAGAGCGCCTTCAGGGGAGTGGTGTAAAACACCCGCTTGCCGTGGGCCAGGGCGCGATGGATAGCGTATTCCCCCACCAGGGTTTTGCCGGAGCCCGTAGGCGCACACACCACCACCGACTTACCCGCATCCAGAGCGGCGATCGCCTGATACTGAAACTCATCGAGGGAAAACGGAAATAAGTTGGCTAAGTCACGGCACTGGGTCGCCACCACGGGAAAAATCGTCATTATTCTAGTGTGCCAAGCCGCGAATGAAACGGGGGCATTAAGCGAAGACGGGATAGTTTTGTGAAGTTGGCAGTCAGGAGTCAGGAGCGGGAAGTTCCGTTCTTCCTAACGCCTAACTTCCGGCACCGACTACTCAACTCAGTGCATAGCTTCAGCCTTTAGCCGCCAGCTTAAGTCAACAGACCTCTTCAGGAAAGATTTTTGATGGGCTCGTAGTAAGGGCTTCAGCCCCTTATTCTGGCAATTATTGGAGATGTCTAATCAAACAAACTACACTAAGCTTATCGCTGTGCAGACGCTTGGCCGGTACCTGAGGCTATGGTTCTCTCAATCCCGCTGCCGCTTCAGACCGACACCTGGGTCAAAGCCACCTGGGATGACTTTGTCGCCATTATAGATGAGCCCCAGTACGGAGAAGGCAGGGGCTATTTTGACCATGGATGGATGAGGATTGAAATGTCTCCCTTGGGCGCTGGGCATTCGCGGCACGACTCAGTGGTTTCTAAAGTGGTGAGTCTGTTTGCGATGGTAAACATGATTCGCTCAGCCGAATTTCCCAATTGCAGCTTTTACAAAACCGGAGAGCGAGGCTGCCAGCCAGATCTGGCTTTCTACATTGGCGAACACTTCCAACTGCCGCTCCAGGATAATGCGCCTATTGATATCGAGATCCACGGCCCACCCACCCTGGCCATTGAAATTGGGGCCAGTTCCTTTAGGGATGACTTGGGAGCCAAACGCCTGCTCTATGAACGGCTGGGGGTGTCTGAATACTGGGTGGTGGATGTGGCGAATCGGCAGGTAATTGCCTTTGCCGTAGCCGCCGGTCGCAGTGGCGAAATCCAGGTTTCTGAGGTGCTGCCGGGGTTGCCCACAGCCCTGGTAGAAGAGGCTTTGAACCGCTCGCAACCGAGGACGATAGCGCCCTGCTACGCTGGCTGATGGCAACCTTGCAAGCGTAATTATGCGGGTGCGATAGGCACTCGAACAATCGCATCGTCCTAACAGCTCCGTGCCTAGAAATTCTAGCGATCAGCCGCATTACATTTTGAACTCTACCGCTTTGTGCAGCCACACCTCGACTTCGCGCTCTACGTAGTCCCATTCTTTGGTGTCGCGCATGCGCCGCAGCAGCTCCTCAAAAGCCTGGGTATGCTCTGGCGCAAACTCAAACCAGGTGAGAAAGTCGAAGGGTTCGCCCAGATCACGGCAGTGATGCAGCTGCCGGGCCACCTCTGGCAAATACTCCATTCCTACGGCGGTATGGTGAGACTGTTCTTCAAAAATAGCGCGCCGCTCATCCTGGGCCATATCCCACCACTGGGCATTCTTTTTAATGGGAATTAGCACCGCCACCACTGCCTCTGAGCGATTTAGACTGGGCTGTACCGCTCTCAGCATCGTAATTTCATTGCGTTTCGCGTAGCGAACGTTGCTAACAAAGCTTTGCAGCACCCACATACTGTTTGTTGGAGACTCTGTTATGGCCGCATTAACTACATTGACTCGGTCAACAACATCGAGCCCATTTCCGACTGTGCTGCGGATATCTGTGACTTGCCAGCTTCCCTGGCTACCGCCAATAAAGGAATATCGATTAGTCATAAAATAACCTCATCTTTGCCGATTATGGCAAGCCCAGCTTGGGCTCTATATTTACCCATAGGCAAAACCATACTGCTAGACTTTGACTTGAATTGATCTTACCAAGATAAACAAAAAAGGCCTTTGTTTACTAAAGCAAAAGGCCAGGCTTAAATAGATAACTCTACAGACTCAACCCCTTGGAGGGAATGAGCTGTGCAGTCTAGGAATCTAATCTTTCTCTAGATTTTCGCGACGAATATCATTTAGGCGAGATGCATCCTTATCCAGGTTCTCCTGACGAAGCTGGTCAAAATCTACGCCGCCCGAAACCTCTTTTAGTTCATCGTCAGACAGAGACTCGTCTTCAGTAACAGCCTTTGTGGTGTCTTCAATCATGGGATGTTCTCCTAATTTGACCGCAAATTTGATTGCACATTTATAGGTTAGAGATAGTACAGGTTTTTGTCTGCCTGAAAAAATCAGACATCAATTTGAGATTTCCTTAAAGCTAGCTGGGAATTTAGTGAGAGAAAGCGTTTTTTATGAAATCTCTAACCCTCTGCGTAAATCAGTTCTATAACTTGCTATTTTTTGTCCTCAACTTTTTAAGGAGCGCTAACCGCTTCGCTTCAAAATGAATCCCTAAAATCAACATCATTCAGGGCGATCTAAACGCTGTTAGATAAAATCTTTTATTTTTGTAAAGGGATCTTTTGTTTGAGGAGGGCTTTTAGGATGAGAGTGTTGCGCTCATAAGGTCAATGACAGACACACTGCTGCGCGTCTTAAGTAATGCCGATTTAGACTGGATGATTGCCTACGGCGATCTCCAAATGCTGGCAGCAGGCCAAAGCCTACTGCGTCCGTACGTTAGTCCCAGCTGTGTCTCCCTGGTGATTGAGGGGAGTTTGGGCGAAAGCCTGGCTATCACCCAGGGAGCCACAGATGAAGCCGTGCTGATTGATGAACTGGCCCAGGGAAATCTCGTCGGCTTCAGCCCGCTGCTGGATGCAGCTAACGCGACGGCGGTGACGACCCTTAAGCCAACTCTAATTCTGTCGCTGCCTATTGCCCTCATCCAGGCCAAGCTGACTGACGACGTTGCTTTTGCGGCTCATTTTTATCACGCGATCTCCCTCTTGCTCTCCGATCTCCTGCGCCGCCGGTTGGAGCACCCCGATGGCATTCGAGGTTGGGGAGATAGCTCTGTTGGGCCGATCTTTGACCATCGCGCTGGCAACGATGTGCTGACGGTGTTTGGCGAACTGCGCGACAGTGATATTGACTGGCTCACCGCCTTTGGCCAAATCGAGACCATTCCAGTAGATTGGGTGCTGCTCCAGGCGGCTCGCCCGGTGGAGTCGCTCTATATTTTGCTCGATGGGCAGATGTCGATGTCGGCCTCCCAAGGTACGTTTAACCCGCTGGCGCTGTGCTTTTTGGGGTTAGCGGACAACCTTAGTGACCAGCCTGTTTTGGCCACCCTCACCCAAGGCAGCATGCCGGGGATTATTTCGTTTTTAGACTTTCGCCCGCTGCCGGTGACGGTGCGATCGCTCACCGAAGCCCTAGTTTTTGCTGTGCCCCGCCACACCCTGACCACTAAGCTCCAGGTCGATGACAGCTTTGCCTCCCGCTTTTACCGGGTGATTGCCATACAGATCTTGCAGCATTTGCAGTCGGTCAGTATGCGTCTGGTTGAGCCGATGGCGATCAACCTCGCGATGGATGACGCAGAGCTGGATGTGGACGACCTACACCAGGTTTCAGAAGGGGCCAAAAAGTTTGGCTGGATGCTGGCTCAGCTGGGGGTAAACCGTCATGGCTAAGCGCCAGAGCCTATTTCGACAAGAATCTCTAGAGCGGCTGTCCTCTCCTGAGCGGCTGGATCAGCTGATGAAGTTAGTGACGCTCAAGACCTGGCTACCCCTCGGCACCCTCGGCGTGCTGCTGGGTCTGGGCCTGCTGTGGAGCATCTTGGGACGGGTGCCTGTCACCACCCACGGCAAAGGGCTGCTAGTGCAAGAAGATGATTCTCCACAGTTGGTGGCAATTCTGCTGTTTGACAACCGCTACCGAGGACAACTCCGCGCTGGCATGGATGTGGTGCTGATGCCCGAAACCCTGGTGGTTTACAACGAGCCAGGGGTGCCTGCCGAGGTGGTTGAAGTGGTTGAACCCGCCCCCCTCACCCTCACCCAGGCCCGCAACGGCGAAGACCCCTACGCCGGAGGGCTGGAGGTACTGGCCCACCTGACTCCCATGGCGCAGGCGATGCCGCCTAACACCGTGGTACCGGGGGTGGCGGTGGAGGGACGCATCACCCTGAGGCAAAAGCCCCCGATCGTCTTTGTGCTGCCGTTTTTAGATCGATAGGTAGAGGTGCGAAGGATGTTTTTTGCCGCTTACAGAATGCCTGTCCCAGCGGATTCAATCCGCCAGTTTTAGCAGGGTGTCCCGGTGTCCTAGGTCTATTATGGTTTTCCTGATTCCCCACCTTCACCCCCAATCTAAGCGGGTCAAAACTCCCACCGTGCTGCAGATGGAAGCGGTGGAATGTGGCGCGGCGGCCCTGGGCAAAGTGCTGGGCTATCACGGTAGAATCGTGCCCCTGGCCGAACTGCGCCAGACCTGCGGTGTGTCGCGGGATGGGGTGACCGCGGCCAGCCTGCTGAAGGCCGCCCGCCGCTATGGTTTAGAGGCCAAGGGTTTTAAGAAAAGTCTGGAGCGGGTGCTGGAGCTGGAGCCGCCTTTCATTGTCTTTTGGCACTTCAACCACTTTCTGGTGGTGGAGGGGTGCGATGCCCGCTGGATTTTATCTCAAACGACCCGGCCACCGGCCCCCGCCGGGTCACCGTTGCCGAGTTTGACGAGGGCT
>JAAUUR010000360.1 GCA_012031045.1 Leptolyngbyaceae cyanobacterium SM2_5_2 | reverse complement strand
CAACCTGGGGCTGTAGTAGGTCCCAAGGGTTGGGCTGTTCGCCCATTAAAGCGGTACGTGAGCTGGGTTCAGAACGTCGTGAGACAGTTCGGTCCATATCCGGTGCAGGCGTAGGAACATTGAGAGGCGTCCTCCTTAGTACGAGAGGACCGGGAGGAACGCACCGCTGGTGTACCTGTTATCGTGCCAACGGTAGACGCAGGGTAGCTAAGTGCGGAGTGGATAACCGCTGAAAGCATCTAAGTGGGAAGCCCACCTCAAGATGAGTGTTCCCATGGCATAAGCCAGTAAGGTCACGGGTAGACCACCCGTTGATAGGCGCTAGATGGACGTGCAGTAATGCATGCAGTCGAGGCGTACTAACAGACCGAGGGCTTGACCTTATTGTCCTCCTCTTTCATTCAACGCTAGGTTTGCTACCTATCTTTTCTCTCACTCTGCTAGTCAAGTCTATCCATATCTTTCCTGGTGTCTCTGGCGGTGTGGCTCCACTCCGACCCATCCCGAACTCGGACGTGAAACGCACCCGCGGCGAAGATAGTGAGGGGGTCGCCCCTCGTTAAAATAGCGCGATGCCAGGTTATCTATCAACCCCTGAAGTCTGTAAGGCTTCAGGGGGTTTTAGGTTGGCCTTGTTTTCTGATTCAGAATAAGTCAACAGGCCTGTTGACTTATTCTGAATTTGTTATCGACCCTAATTCATATTCATGCCGCTTACTCAGAAGCAAATTGAGCTTGAACCATTGCTTCTGAGTAAGCAGAAGGTTGGAATTTTGTCCTGAAGAGCACTCCTTCCTTGCAGATCTTTAACGGCAGTTGCCTCGCGACCAACCCCACTCTTCTACCCCAATGGAAACTTGCGAGCCTGGGCGAGGGTTGCCGCCGCTAAGATCGACCAGGGCCATTTCTGTAGCATCCCGAAAGGATCCCCGATAAACTGGTTGTCCCTTGGCGTTGTTGCGATAAAACCGCAGGGTTGATACGCTAGGTTCTACACCTGCTCGCTCCCAGTGAATTTGAGTAAACCGTTGATTGGTGGCCTCAGCCCGATATTGCCAGCCATTTGACATCTGCCCAGTACAGAGGACGATTCCTGCTGATGGAGGCTGGGCAATAGCTTGCTGACCGCTAAATTGAATAAAGAAGGATTGACCATCTAGGGTGCCATTCGACGAGAGGCTGATGATCGAGTTGTTGGGGCCGTAGCGAATATTGGCGGGGCCTTGGACCTCTGCTGCGCCCGATGAGGTGAGATTTAGGATGATCTCCTCGGCTGTCTTGCGGGTCTGTTGCCCTGCGAACGTAATGTTATTACCGTCGGCTAGGCGAATTGATAGCTCGGCACTGTCGTCAGGCCGGACGGTCACTGAGGCAAAGGAAATCGTCTGGTTTGGGCGCCTTGGAGACCAAACACGCCTTGACCCTGCTGAGCCAGGGTCACCATACCGAGGGTGGGGGGACGGCTGACGCTATCGTCGGCGATGGTGAAACGAATGGAGAAGGGCTGAACATCGATTGTTCCATTGCCGCTCAGGGAGATCAGGGTGGTGCCCTGGTAACGGGCGGTAAGCGTTCCGGTAGCATCAGCGGCGCCCGCACCAGTCAATCTAATTTGAGCTTCACCGTTACTGCGACTGATGAGTTGTCCGTCCCACCGCTGTAGGTTGCCGTCTGCCAAGCGCAGAGAAACCTCTACTTGCTGATTGGGGAAACTGGTTACGGTGACGAAGGTAACGGTTTGACTGGGGCGGCTGCCAATGGATAGGGTTCCCTCGCCTTCTGCTACCAGGTTCAAGTTGGCCTGTTGGGCGACCACTGTGGGAAGTGGTATTGATGTATCTTCCGCGAGAATTGGTGGAGTATTCATTACCGTAACGGCCGCACCACACACCAACGCTGAATACGCCAAAATCGAGCGGATTTTCATTATGGATGACCTTTTGATAATTTTTGAACTCATTCAGATGTCCCTGCTTGGCGCTGTCTGCTCGTGCTCTAACACGTGCTCTGGTGCATTGTGAACGTTCAAGCATTGGGCGCACTGATTTTACACAGCCGTGAGGCCAAAATGCTAGGTTTTGGACTGATCACAGGGGCATCATACGTGAAGCAGACATCTGACTTTAGACGATTTAAGAATGATTTTCATCCCATGAAGTACCCTAGCAAGGCAGGGGCAGCAACTTTTTCCAGAGAGACTCTAGCAGAAAACTTTAGCAGAAAAAACGTTTTGGCTCTACTGGGTGGGGTCGGCGTGGCTTCGGCTTAGCCGCTAAGTGCTAAGAGGCATACAACAAATGGTTATAGTCATTAAAGCGTTTGATTTGCCAGAGCTCGCTGTTTAAGTGGTGGTTGGGGTTGGAGCTATGCCAGCGGCTACAATCCAGCCAAAACTCAAATATGGCGGTGTTGCGGATGGGAATACCCCAAACCCGATCGCAGCCAAGGATTTGAGCAATAAGTTGTTGTAATATCCAGGAGTGGCTAATCACCCAGAGATGGTCGTCATTACAGTGCTGGTTGAGCAGATGATTTATAAATTGTTGGGCGCGTTGTTGACCTTCTGACAAGGTTTCAGCCTGGGGGATAGGCTGCCAGTCTGAGGAGGTTTCGAGGGTGCGGCAAAGGTCGGGATAGCGTTGCTTAGCTTCGGCCCAGGTAAGGCCAGAGAAAATACCCTGGTTATTTTCTCTCAGTTCCTCAGACAGGATGGTGGGGGGCCAACTGTTTAACCTATCTCTTCCATCTTTTTGGACTTGCTCTTGAGCTACCCATCCAGATTGCAGGGTGACAAGGGTGGCTGTAGCCCGTAATAGTGGACTGCAATAAATATGAGTTGGCGACCAGTTGATGGCAGCCAAATACTGACCTAGCCGATAGGACTGTTCTCTACCCAGAACCGTTAAGTCACTTGAGTGCCAGCCCTCCATGCGACCCTCAACATTCCCCTGCGATTGGCCGTGGCGTATTAGCAACAATTTCAGCATTAGGGCTATCTCTGCCGTCTTAGTCGCCCACAGAACTTTTCAACCCGATTAGCTCCCAAAAGTCGAGTGGTCTACACTAGGTAGGTATAGCGGCTGAGGCTGTGCTCATAGTGTTGAATGAGCAATTGGGATTCTTCCAGGGTAATTTTGTTATCGTGTAAGGCCAGTTCTGAGCGGCGGCGGATGTTTTCGATCATGTCTTCGGCGTCGTACTGAACGTAGCCAAGCACTTCGGTCATTGTGTCACCTTTGACGACATGTTCGACCTGGTAACCCTTGGGGGTCATGTGGATGTGAACGGCATTGGTGTCGCCAAACAGGTTGTGCAGGTTGCCCATAATTTCCTGGTAAGCACCGCCCAAAAACATGCCCAGGTAGTAGGGTTGATCGAGTTCGAGGGGGTGCAGTTCCAAGACATGTTTGACATCCCGCAGGTCAATGAACTGGGTAATTTTGCCGTCGCTATCGCAGGTTAAATCCGCCAGGGTGCCTCGACAGGAGGGCTCTTCATTGAGCCGATGGATAGGTAGAATCGGGAAGAGCTGGTCGATGGCCCAGGCATCGGGCATGGACTGAAACACCGAGAGATTGATGTAGTAAATTGAGGCCATGCTCTGGTGCAGTTCTTCAATATCCTCAGGTACGTAGTCGGCATGGCTGACCACGGATAGGGCTTTGCGGCAGCAGGCCCAGAATAGGCGTTCGGCCCTAGCCCGTTCTGACAGGCTGAAATAACCAAAGTTAAATAGGCTAATGGCTTCTTCTTTGAACTGAATGGCGTCGTTATAGAGTTCTTGAACGGTCTTAGGGCTGAGGTTTTGGTAGATTTCGTACATTTCTCGCAGAATGGCGTGATCCTCTTCCCCAGGCACTTCTACTTCATCGTTGGAGGGGGCATCGCTACTGCCGAGCACATCGAACACCAGCACAGATTGGTGAGAGGCGACGGCTCGTCCGCTCTCGCTGATCAGGGTGGGCACGGCTATCCCCTTAACCCGGCAGGCTTCCTGAACCTCAGCCACTACATCGTTAGCGTAGTTTTGAGTGCTGTAATTTTTAGAGGCGTAAAAGCTGGTCTGAGAGCCGTCGTAGTCTACCGCTAGTCCGCCGCCGACATCCAGATAGCGCATATTTGCGCCTAACCCCGCCAACTCTACATAAATTCGGCTAGCTTCGCGTAGAGCTTCTTTGATGACGCTGATGGCCGAAATTTGGGAGCCTATATGGAAATGGAGCAGTTGTAGGCAGTCGAGCATGTCTTCCTGTCGTAGCCGCTCGACTACGGCCAAAATTTCAGGTACGGTGAGACCAAATTTAGCTCGATCTCCCGCTGAAATGCCCCAGCTGGCCGCTGCCCTTGGTGCTGAGTTTGGCCCGCACCCCCAGCACCGGGCGAATATTCAGCCGCCGACTGGCGACAATGGCCAGTTCAACCTCAGCCATTTGCTCGATAACAATAATGGGCTGCTGACCTAACCGCTGGCCCAGCATGGCGGTTTCAATGTAGTCCCTATCTTTGTAGCCGTTGCAAATTAGCAGGGCTCCTGGCGTATCCAGAGTAGCCAGGGCAATCAACAGCTCAGGTTTAGACCCAGCTTCCAAGCCAAACTGGTAGGCTTTGCCAAACCGCACCACATCTTCTAGTAACTGGCGCTGCTGGTTGCACTTGACCGGGAACACGCCTCGGTAGACGCCATTATATTTGTAGCGAGCGATGGCTTTGGCAAAGCAGGCGTTAATCCGCTCGATGCGGTCTTCTAGAATATCGGGAAAGCGAATCAACAGCGGTAGGTTGAGGTTGCGCTGTTTAATGGCTTCGACAAGCTCGAAGAGATCGAGGGAGCCGCCGCGATCACCCTTAGGGGATACGGTCAAATGCCCTGCCGCATTGATGGAAAAGTAAGGATTGCCCCAGCTGTGGATGCGATATAACTCTTCGCTGGCTTCAATGGTCCAACCGGGAGGGGTGGGCTTAGAGGACTGTAATACATTCTCTAAAGAGGCACGGTCGATAGGGCGGGCGGGGTGCAATGAGGGATACTGTGCCATATTCATAGAGAATGCCCCTTAGGTGTGGTTACAGGTGAGGTTAGCGGTCAAACTGGCCCGCAAGGCCCGTCGTTAAATGAAGCGCGTTCAAAATTGTAACAAAGAGCCACACCTATATTGGCGTTTTCTTTTTGGTGGAATTTAGATTTGGTAGGTAGAGCATTTTGTAACCAGCCGTCATGGGTGCCCATGGCCAGGCCAGATGCCTATCGGCTTAGTACGGTGGCCATAATGCCAAGAATTGCTAGCGGGTTGTATCAA
>JAAUUR010000359.1 GCA_012031045.1 Leptolyngbyaceae cyanobacterium SM2_5_2 | reverse complement strand
GCACCGACGCGGCCATCCATCATATCCGAAGGGGCCACCATATCGGCCCCGGCTTCAGCCTGTACCAGAGCCTGCTTGACCAGCACCGCCACGGTTTCGTCGTTAAGAATCTGGCCATTCTGCACAATACCATCGTGGCCCTCGCTACTGTAGGGGTCGAGGGCCACATCAGTGATCACCAGCAGGCGTGGGAAAGGCTTGCTTAATGGCGCGTACCGCCTGGGGAATGAGCCCGGATGGGTTGTAGCTTTCGGTACCGGCGTTATCTTTTTGGTGGTCAGGAATTAGCGGGAACAGCGCGATTGACCCCAAACCCAGCGCCTGCACCGCTTGGATTTCTTGCAGTAGCAGGTCCAGCGAAAACCGAAAGCATCCCGGCATAGAGGAAACGGCTTGCTGCTGGCCGCTGCCCTCCATCACAAACATGGGATAGATCAGGTCGTCTACCGTCAGCCTGGTTTCGCGCACTAGGCGGCGCAATCCCTCGGTGCGGCGTAGGCGACGAGGGCGATGCACTACGGGCAACCCCAAGCCAGTGTCCGTCAAGGGCTGATCGTCTGAAGTCGTGATGTCTGCGGAGGGAGAAGGCGAGGGAGACAGGGTCATAATATGATAATAATTATCATTCTTGAGTATCTTAACCCATCTTACTGGGGTTCGCGATCCTCCCGGCGAAAAAAAGGGAGCTTGGCCATACCAATCCTCCCAGGTTCCACAACAGACAAACTAAAGCTAGGCTCAACCTTCTCGGCCATGCGCCTCCCAAGCTAGCCCTGGCAGCGTGTTCACCTATGACGTAAGACGTGCTGCCGTTTTACCCTGACCTTGTAGGGTGAGTTCTGTGGCATCAAGCGACAACTTACAGCCTGGCCCCTCAACCTTTCTGCTTAGCCGAACCCTTTTCCTGAAGTCCCCTTTGCCCACACCAGCACCTGGCCGCCCCGACCCCCGGCGGCCCAGGTATTTACCCTGGGGAGACCAAGCCAGGGTCGAAAATCCATCTGGTGCGCCTTCTAGAACTTGTACCGCCTGGGCCGCGTCTTTCCATAGGCAAACCCAGCCGTCTTCTGCAGCGGAAGCCAACAGCATCGACTGCGGCTGAAAGGCCACCGCTGTTACCGCAGCGCTGTGCAAATCCAGCATTGTTGAGTTCCAGCCCTGGGCTTCACTCTCTGCCTTAGCCCAAACCACCACCGACTCGGCACTGGTGGAAGCCAGCAGGGGCGCACCGGTTTGGATGGGAGGAACTGACCAAACCAACTGCCGCACCTTGCCAGGAAAGCCCTGCATTTGCCAGGGATAGGGATTGCCCCACTCCCACACCAGCAGGGTGCGATCGTTATGGCCAGAAGCTAAGTAGTGACCATCGGCGGACCAAGCGATTGCCCCACTGGCTCCCCCGGTTTCTCTCAGTTCTGGATCATCGTAGCCATTCTGCCGTTGCCAGGTTTTCACCCATTGGTTGCCGGCCACCGAGAGATACTCCCCGGTCGGATGCCAGGCCAAATCTAACACTGACGATGCCTCAAAATCCAACGTTATCGCTACATTTTGCGCCGCCGCATCCCAGACCTGGGCGTAGCGTCCCAGGCTGAAGGCCAGTTCCGGGTGGTGAGGGTTCCAGGCCAGACGGTCAACCCATACCCTGGGATTTTTTAGCTGGGTTATGGGGGTAGGCACCGGCTGATCCATCTGCCAAAGGGTGACGGTGCCGTCCTGGCCGCTGGCCGCCAGAAACCGCCCATCGGCTGAAAATTGCAGGGCATCTACTGATACTCCCTGCGATCCTTGTAGAAGCTGGGATTGACCACGTTTAGCGTCATAAACCGCCACCTCCCCCGCTGCTGAACAGGCGGCCAAACAGGAACCGTCTGCCTGCCAGTCAAGGGCGGTAACGTAGTCGGTCAGGGTGGTTTGCCAGTGGGGGTTAAGGAGTCGTTTGGCAGGCATTGAGATTAATTAAAGGGTTGAACAAGCGAAATCCATAGCCGTTGTTCAATCCCTCACTAAACAATCCCGAAACCCTTGTGCCAGGCCCATTTCCTCCAGGTTTCGCCCAATGAACACCAGCTCATTTTTACGAATTTCGCCGGGTCGCCAGGGGCGGTCTTGGCGGCCATCAAAAAGCATGTGCACACCCTGGAAAACGAAGCGGCAATCTTCGCCAGCCATGTTGAGAATGCCTTTCATGCGAAAGATATCCGGGCCGTGGTCGCGGAGGAGGGTGCCGAGCCAGTTATTTATCCTTGCGCCATCGATCGCCCCAGGTTCTACCAGAGCAATCGAACCCACCGTTTGATCATGCTCATGGGCGGTTTCGTTGAGAAATTCTGGGTCAATCTGCAGAGCGTTGTTGAGGTCAAAGGCGCTGACACCAAGAATAGCGTCCATTTCGACCTGGGCATTTTGGGTGCGGTGGAGGGTGGCGAGCGCATTCATGGCGCGAAGGCGTTGTTCCAGCGCGTCTAATTCTTCTGCGGAGACAAGATCGACCTTATTAAGCAAAATGACATCGGCAAAGGCAATTTGCTCAAGGGCTTCGTCGGCATCCCAGTGTTGGGTAATGTGGGCCGCATCAACAACGGTAACTACGGCATCCAAACTGGCTTGGGTCTGCACGTCATCATCCACAAAAAAAGTTTGAATGACCGGAGCCGGATCGGCCAGGCCAGTCGTTTCAATCACGAGATGGTCGAATTTGTCGCGCCGTTTCATTAGGTTACCGATGATGCGAATCAGGTCGCCGCGCACCGTGCAGCAAATACAGCCGTTGTTCATCTCAAAGATTTCTTCGTCGGCGTCGATAATCAGCTGATTATCAATGCCGACTTCGCCAAACTCGTTGACAATCACGGCTACTTTCTTGCCGTGCTCGTGGGTGAGAATGCGATTGAGCAGAGTCGTCTTACCCGCACCGAGGTATCCCGTCAGCACGGTAACTGGAACTGTTTGGCCCGTATTAGCCGCAACCATGAGTCACCTCATCTCTCGAATGATAACCATTATCAAATTATAGAGCCTTAAATTGGCGATGGTTCGGTGCAGGGCCAATTGGCAACGCTGATGCGGCTTTTGGCTTTTCAATCGTTGTGGTTGATGTTCGCTAGCCTGTTGACGACGGGTTGAGTCAACGCTAAGGTTGAGCTAATTGCAGCTTGTAACCCAAGACATTGATGTCCTTTTTGCAGCTACTCCCCGCTACGCTTCACAGCCTGCTTCTAGGGTTGGGGCTGCTGCTGCGCCTTGGGCGCAACTAACTTTTTTACATAACGGCGGATGCCTTAAATAGCAATTCTTCCCTTAGACCTGGTCTGGCTAAGGATGAGTCTTCCTGGCTGGGGATGCCTGGAGAAGGCAGAAGGCAGAAGGCAAAAGGCAAAAGGCATAATTTCCAGCCCTCCTGACTCCTGGCCCCTGACTCCTGACCTCTTTCCCTCCTTAAGTCAATCCTCCCCTTTAACCTCTCTGTTCTGCTTCGCACAGGCTCCGCCCTAAGTTCTTCCCTTTTCCCTCTTCCCTTTTCCCTGTTCTCTCTTGAACTTAACCCCATGTTGACTAACCCTGCTGAAAAGTACCGGGCCTTTGCGCTCGTTGATTTGCCTGACCGCACCTGGCCTAACCGCACCATTACTCACCCCCCGATCTGGCTCAGCACCGACCTGCGCGATGGTAACCAGGCGCTGATTGAACCGATGTCGGTGGAGCAAAAGCTGCGCCTGTTTGAGCTGCTGGTGGGGATTGGCTTCAAGGAAATTGAGGTAGCGTTTCCCTCGGCTTCGGAAACGGACTTTCGCTTTGTTCGCCGTCTGATTGAGGACAACCTCGTCCCCGATGACGTAGAAATTCAGGTGCTGACCCAAGCGCGCGAAGACTTGATCTGCCGAACCTTTGAGGCGCTGAGCGGGGCCAAACGAGCGATTGTTCACGTTTACAATGCCACGGCGCCGGTGTTTCGGCGGGTGGTGTTTCGCCACGATGCCCAGAGCACTCTGGCCCTGGCGGTAAAGGCGGCCAGCTTGATTCGCAACCTGGCCGCCGAACGGCCCGAAACCCAGTGGCGGTTTCAGTATTCGCCGGAGGTGTTTTCTCAAACTGAGCTAGAGTTCGCCCGCGACATTTGCAATGCGGTACTGGACGTGTGGCAGCCGACCCCAGAGTGCAAAGCCATCATCAACCTGCCCGCTACGGTAGAAAGCGCGACCCCCAACCTGTTTGCCGACCAGGTGGAGTGGATGCACCGTCACCTGGCCGACCGGGATAGTGTGGCCTTGAGTGTGCACAACCACAACGACCGGGGCTGTGCCATTGCCGCCGCCGAACTGGCCCAAATGGCTGGGGCCGACCGGGTAGAAGGCTGTTTGTTTGGCAACGGTGAGCGCACGGGCAATGTCGATCTGGTCACCCTGGCTTTGAACCTCTATAGCCAGGGCATTCACCCTGGGCTGGACTTTTCCTGCATCAACGCGGTGGCCCGCACCGTGGAAGATTGCACCCAGTTGCCCATTCATCCTCGCCACCCCTACGTGGGCGACCTGGTGTTTACGGCCTTTTCTGGCTCCCACCAGGATGCCATTCGCAAGGGCTTTGCCGCCCGCCGCCCCGGTGAGGTCTGGGAAATGCCCTACCTGCCCATCGACCCGGCTGACCTGGGCCGCTCCTACGAGTCGGTAGTGCGGGTGAATAGTCAATCGGGCAAGGGCGGCATCGCCTTTTTGCTGGAGCGAGACTACAACCTCAGCCTGCCCCGCCGCTTGCAGATTGAGTTTAGCCAGGTGGTACAGCGGGCTATGGATGCCACAGGCCGCGAAATGACCGCCCCCATGCTATGGGATCTGTTTGAGCAGAAATTTCTCCTGGCCAGCGCTCCTTTTAAGTACATCTCCTACCACTGGCAAGACGATGAAACCCCAGCCTGCCTTACCACTACGCTGGCCTATAACGAAGCCCATCTGACCCTAGAGGGAACCGGCAATGGCCCCATTGATGCCTTTGTCCATGCTCTGAATTTGGGGATAACCGTGCACCATTACGAAGAGCGGGCCATCGGCCATGGCAGTAATGCAGATGCGATCGCCATCGTCGAAATCGCCGCCGAGTGGCTGGAGGGCACCATCCACGGGGTTGGCATTCACAGCAGTATTGTCACCGCTTCGCTACTGGCCATCCTCAGTGCCGTTAATCGAGGGCTGGCGACGCTGCCTTCGGAGATGCAAAGAACCGTCGTGCCATTTAGTAAAAGGCAGAAGTAGAAAGGCAGCAGGATGCAGGCGGGGCATTCCACTTTGGTAGACCCTCACCCTAAATCCCTC
>JAAUUR010000358.1 GCA_012031045.1 Leptolyngbyaceae cyanobacterium SM2_5_2 | reverse complement strand
TGATTCGCTACCATTTAGATTAAGTTTTGTAACACAGCTCTGGAAATCGCCAGCCATGACCGCCACCCTCCCCGCCGCCCACCGCGCCCCCAGCCAGTATTGGACGTGGCGCGACCAGTCTATTCACTATGTTGTAGCGGGAGAACCGCATCCTAGTCGTCCGCCACTGCTGTTGGTGCATGGCTTTGGCGCTTCGACGGATCACTGGCGCAAAAACATCCAGAGCCTGCAGGCCGACTTTCAGGTCTGGGCGATTGACCTGCTGGGTTTTGGCCGCTCCGCCAAGCCCGACTGGGAGTACAGCGGCAGCCTGTGGCAGGCGCAACTCTACGACTTCATTACCGAAAACATTGGTCGGCCCACCGTGCTGGCGGGCAATTCCCTGGGCGGCTACACCTCCCTTTGCGTAGCGGCTAACCATGCCGATATGGCGGCGGGTCTGGTGCTGCTCAACAGCGCTGGGCCATTTTCGGATGCGGCCACAGCCGCCCCGCCCCGCCCCAACCCCGTGGCCAAGCTGGTGCAATCCCTGATGTTGCAACCGCTGCCCAGTTGGTTGCTGTTTCAGTACGTGCGCCAACCCGCCATCATTCGTCGCACGCTGGAACAGGTCTATCTGGATAAATCCGTCATTACCGATGAACTCATCGAAGACATCCGCCGCCCCTCCTGCGACCCAGGAGCTGCCAGGGTGTTTGCCTCGGTGTTCAAGTCTCGCCAGGGCGAACGGGTGGATGAACTACTGCAAAAGCTGACCTGTCCGCTACTCATGCTGTGGGGTGAAGGCGACCCCTGGATGAACTGCCGCGACAAGGGCGCTAAGTTCCGGGAATATTACCCCTCCCTGACAGAGCATTATTTGCAAGCGGGCCACTGCCCCCACGACGAAGTGCCCGACCAGGTAAATGGTTTGCTGCGCGAGTGGGTGTTGGGACTTGGCTAACGCTACCGTTACTGGGGTGTTGATGAGCCATACCAGCGCTCCGCCAGGGTGTTGAGCTGATCCAGAATCACAATCAGTTCCTGTCCCCGCTCTGTCAGGCCGTAGGTGACCTGGGGCGGCACCGTAGGCTCGTAATGCCGAAAGATCATCCCTTCCTGTTCCAGCATCCGCAGGCGCTCGGTCAACATTTTGGTGGAAATTCCTTCAACCCGTCGCTTGAGCTCTCCAAACCGAGTCGGGCCAGCGGTGGAGAGAATCCATAGGATATACAACGTCCAGGGGCCAGATAGGATATCCATCAAAATGCCCACAGGACAAGGGTTTCCCTTGGTTGATCGCGCTATCATCACCCCTGGCCTCCAACCGTTGTAAACCGTCCAATAGGTAGTTACTTTACAGTACCTACTTTACTTTCGTAAGTAGGTACTTTTAGTATCTGGTAGATCGCAACCCATTCCACTCTAGCGAGGCAACCATGCAGACCATTGCCATTGTTTACTTTTCCGGTTCTGGGCATACCCACCTGATGGCCGAGGCCGTAGCCGAAGGGGTTCGCCAGGCTGGCGCTCAGGCCGAGCTTCTGCGCATTACCGGCGAACAAATTCACAACGGGCGCTGGCAAAGCGATGAACTGCTAGAAAAACTGGCTGAAGCCGATGCGATCGTTTTTGGATCACCCACCTACATGGGAGGAGTGGCGGCTCAGTTCAAAGCCTTTATCGACGCCGCTAGCAGCGCCTGGTTTGCCCAGCAATGGAAAGATAAGATCGCCGCTGGCTTCACCCACTCCAGTTCCCCCAGTGGCGACAAGCAGGGCACGCTGCTCTATCTAGCTATCAATGCGGCTCAGCATGGCATGGTGTGGGTAGGCTCTGCGGCCATGCCCAGCCAGTACATCGGCAAAACCGATGGAGTTAACCGGTTGGGCTCATTTTTGGGGGTTATGGGCCAAAGCCCAATGGTGGGGCCGGGGGAAAGTGCGGCCCTAGAGTCTGGGGATTATCTGACGGCGCAGAATCTGGGCCAACGGGTGGCTGAAGCAACCCAACGCTGGAATGCAGCCAAGGTGCCAGTGCCGGCTTAGCGCCTGGTTCTAAATGCTCAATAACCCGGTCAATACGTAAAGCCGCAGAGGTCTAGGCGATCTTTGCGGCTTTTTAGCTGACTAGAGTTAGTTTTTCAGCGAAATCCTTAACAACTCTAGCCAGCGTCAGTTTTTTTGATAACGCTAAGTTGGCTAGGATAGGGCTAACGGTAATTCTTACAAATTTCTTTTGCCATGGCTCAACCTGTCCATGCCCCTAAACTTTATGAGCGTGACTTTGTGGCTTGGTGTGAAGAAACCATTGCCAAGCTCAAGGCCCATGATCTGGAAAGCCTAGATCTTGACAGTTTAATCGAGGAGATTGAGGGCTTGGCCGGTAGAGATAGACGAGAATTAGAAAGCCGATTACAGGTGTTATTAGAACATTTGCTGAAGCGGCTCTATGTTTCGAGTCCCTACGATCACAGGGGTTGGCAGAACACCATTCACGAGCAACGACGGGAGTTGCGTCTTCTACTCAAGCAGTCTCCAAGCTTACGAAACTACTTAACAAATGTGTTTGATGAAGCCTGGCAGAACGCTCTAACGCAAGTAAAACGAGACTATGCGAAGGAGCTATTTCCCGATCAATGGCCGTTTAGTGGAGACATAGACGCTCTTCTAGATAACCAGTTTTGGTTAGCCGATGAAGATTTGTAAGCAATAGCTTGGTCACCCTAGTGCCGCAAGGCAGAAGTAAGAAGGCAAAAGGCAGAACAGGAACCCTAGGTTTCACATGGGTTTCCGAGTTGATAAACAGGTGGGTTATTTCTGCCTCAGGGTACTAGTCTGTGGTCTTGGCGCACCCAGCATCAAAGCTAGAAAGCTAGAATTTTTGAGTCGGTGTTTGCGTCCACCAAGCCAGGCTCTTAGTAATGATGCGTCATCGGTTATCGCTCACGCGCCGTCGGATTTTAAGCGCGATTCCAGCTTTTTTGGCTGGCTGTTTGGGCAGTGTGTCCTGCCGCTATCCGCGCCCAAGGGCGGCCCAACCAGCCAAGGTCAGTGTTTTTCTATCCGCTTCCCCCACCGCTGAGGTTGCGCTACCGCAGGAGATCGTTTCGGCGGCCCTATTGGTGCTGCCAACCCGACAGCTAGGCCGTACGGACATGGTAGTTCCAGTGCTGGGGTTGGGTGGGTCGGCCTCGCCATTGTCGCGACCAGGAGCCGAAGCCGAAGCCATTGCCATAATTGAGCGGGCCTATGCGGGCGGCATTCGCTACTTTGATACGGCGGCTAATTATGGCCCCAGTGAGGAACGGCTGGGCCAAGTATTGCCTGCGGTGCGTTCTGAGGTGAGGATTGCCACTAAGACCAGCCAGCGCGATCGGGATGGGGCCTGGCGGCAGCTAGAGCAATCTCTCCAGCGGTTGCGTACCGATTATCTCGATGTCTGGCAGTTCCATGCCCTGACCTACGACTGGGACTTAGACACGATATTGAATGGGCAAAAAGGAGCGATTAAAGCCGCCGAAGAGGCCAAGGCCCAGGGATTGATTCGAGCGATTGGCATCACCGGCCACAACAACCCCGATATTTTGGTTAAAGCCCTTAACCGCTACCCCTTTGACACGGCTCTGGTGCCCATTAACGCGGCGGATCCACAGACGGCTTCCCCCTTTATCAACCATCTATTGCCCGTTGCTCAGCAGCACAATACCGGCATCATCGCCATGAAGGTACCGGCCTATGGCCGTCTATTTCAACCCGGAGCGTTGACCGGCATGGCCGAGGCATTGGGCTACGCGCTGTCGCAGCCCCAGGTTCACTGTGCTATTGTTGCCGCCGATACGCTGGCCCAACTGGAGGAAAACCTCACAGCCGCCAGCGCCTTTCAGCCTCTATCGACCGCTGCTCTGGCCAGCATCGAGCAGCGAGCTGCCACGGTTTGGCCAGAGGCCAGCTTCTTTCGGCAATGGGCTTAGGGGCTAAGTCATGAGTGCAGCAGGATCGCCACCAGGGCACAGCGGCCAACAACAACCCAGCTAGAGTCAGCAGGCTATGGCGTTCATCGCTGACAACTTCACTCCCTTGCAGAAGCGCCTCAACCCGTTGTTCCAAGCGCTCCAGGCTGAGGGCATTGCTGAAGCCGATGCCGTGCAGTGCTTGAGTGGTGGAGGAGGCGGCCATTTTGCCGGGTGAGCTTGACCAGCAGTTCCGCCACCAGCAGAGGCTCAGTCTGCTGGGCGGCCCAGCGATCGGCGCGGATTTCTCGCAGCAGCAGCAATTCTTGCCAGATTGCTTCAGTCTGGGGTAACCAGGCCGTGAAGCGACGCACCATACCCAGGCCAAAGAACCACAGCGGATCGCGATAGTGGATGTGGGCCTGCTCGTGGTGCAAAATGGCCTGCTGCTCGGCGGTAGAGAGCTGAGTTAACCAACCGCGGCTGACCAGCAGAGCCGAGCGCCAAAACCCCACCTGAGCTGCCACAGGGATGCTCGTCTCCAGCAGTCGGGCGCGTTCCCCGGTGGGTAACAGGATGATGGAATACTGCGATAGGGTTAACTGAAGCCGCAGCGCCTTGAGCAGGGAGTAAAGGATAGCCGAGATCGCCAACCCCACTACCCCAAGGCTAATTCGACACCCCAGTGGGCTCACTGACCGGCCCATCATGGTGCCGTGATGGCCCATCAGTAATACCGCCATGGCCGCCGAGAGAATCATCAGCGGCGGTAGGCAAAACGCCAGCCAGGCCGATTGCCAGCGGCTTGACCAGGCATCCTCCCTCGAACGCCAGCCCCAGCGACAGCCTAGAGCCACCAGAACCATCACGGCAATCAGGCTGCTGTGCATTATTCCTCCTCCTGATGGTGGGGGGACTGGACATCGCGCAAGGTGCGCAGGTGACGGGCAATCTCATCCAGCCGATCCACAGCGGCTGCATCCAGGCTATCGGCGAAGGCGGCCACCACATCGGGGCTGCCAATCGCTAAAAATTCCTGCAGCTGCCGATGAGCCCTCAGTGCAGTAGCTTCCTGCTGGGAAATTTCTGGTTGCCAAATGTAGCCCCTACGGGATTTCTGATCGCCTTGCAACCGAGCCGCCTCCCGCCTGACCCAACCTTTCTGAGCCAATCGTTGCAGCACCGTTGTCACCGAGGCCGGGGTCAGGTCGCGATCTGGGTCAGCCAGAATGTGGTCGTGGATGTCCTTCACTGTAGCCGCCCCCTTGGCCCAGAGAATAGCTAAAATCTCCTGTTCCAATGGCCCTAGGGAAAGTTGGCGAGGGCGGTGGCGGGCAGGTGTCGGAAGATTACAAACTGTTCAGCCGGCTCGACTTCAAGTTCTCGGCCCCCGATCGCAAATCAGCCGTTCTCAAGTTGCTCAAGGGGAAACTCAACATCATCGGATCCAACAAGGGAGTG
>JAAUUR010000357.1 GCA_012031045.1 Leptolyngbyaceae cyanobacterium SM2_5_2 | reverse complement strand
CGCAGCAGCCGAAGCAATCGCAGCCGTTTGGCGTGTTCGGCGAGCAAAAGTCGATGCAGGCCTGCGCGGCCTCGAGATCGCACATCGCAAAATTGGGATCGTAAGCGCAGCCGACCTCGGCGCCGGGATTCTCCGGATCGCACTTGAGGTTCCACTCGCACTTGTCGTCGCCGCCGCCGGAATTGCTGTCGAAGTAGCAGTCCTGCTTGCAGTCGTTGTTCTGGCCCGGGAGGTTGGTCTTGAAGCTGGACTCGTCGTCGTCGCAGGGCGAGATGCACTCGGGATCGTCGAGGTCGACCTTGCCGTCGTCGTCGTCGTCGATCCCGTTGCCGCACTCGTAGATCTTGCCGCCGCACAGGATCACGCCGACCTTCTGGCCCCCAACGCCGCACGCTCCGCCATCAAGGCAGCAAGCGGGGCCGCACCAGCGCCCTCAGCCGCAACTACCGGGTGGGCTATGGTTTGGCCCAGGGCAAGCCCCTGGAGGAGATTCTGGCGGAATTAGGCAGTACCGCTGAGGGGGTGAATACGGCCCATGTGCTGATGGCGATCGCCCAGCGAGAGCAGCTTTCGGTTCCCATTTCCCAGCAGGTGCATTTGCTGCTCAAGGGCGAGATTTCTGCCGAAGCCGCCGTTGCTGCACTCATGGAACGCCAGCTTAAGGCGGAGGATTATCAGGAGGTGTTTTAGGGAGGGCGGAGGGCGGAGGGCGGAAGGCGGAAGGCAGGGTTTACCTTAGGTGCTACGGATCCAGGGAAAGGGGTCTATGTTGGGAGGTGGAGGGATATAGAACGAGTCGGCCATGGGCGCTTGGGCCGAAAAGCGTGGGGTCACGTTGGCTCCTGCAAGGGCTAGTAAATTCCTTTACGCTAGACAATAATTCCCTGCCATTCCATGATCATGAGCTATCCCCCCGCACCACCGCTCACCGCCACCTGGATTCGCCACATTGAAGAAGTGCCAGAAGCCGTCTGGGATGAGCTGGCCCAGACCCTGGTGACGCCCTTTCTAGAGTGGAGCTGGCTGCACAACATGGAGCGCTCTGGCAGTGCGATGGCTAACACGGGTTGGTTGCCCTGCCACCTGACCGTGTGGCAGGGCAAAACCCTGGTGGGGGCAGCGCCAATGTACCTGAAAGGGCATAGCTACGGCGAGTTTGTGTTTGACCACCAGTGGGCTGACTTGGCGGAACGGCTGGGGGTGAGCTATTATCCCAAACTCCTGGGCATGTCGCCCTTTACCCCAGCGGAGGGCTATCAATTTTTAATTGCCCCCGGCGAAGATGAGCAGGCCGTTACCCTGGCGATGATTGAGGCCATCGACAGCTTCTGTGTGCACAATAATATTTCCGGCTGCCACTTTCTGTATGTGGATCCGGAGTGGCGCGATCGCATGACCCAGCTGGGCTTTTCCCAATGGTTGCACCACAACTATATCTGGCAAAACCAGGGCTTTCAGAGCTTTGATGACTATTTGAACGTTTTCAATGCCAACCAGCGCCGTAACATCAAACGGGAGCGCAAGTCCGTCGAAACCGCTGGCCTGCGCCTGGAGGCAATTACCGGCGAGGCCATCACCAAGCCCCTCTGCAACCTGATGTACGACTACTATGCCGACACCTGCGACAAATTTGGCTGGTGGGGCAGCAAATACCTGACCCGCAAGTTCTTTCAACTGCTGCACCACGACTATCGCCACCGCATGGTGTTCTTTGCTGCCTACAGCGACGACAGCCCAGAGCCCATCGGCATGTCCTTTTGTTTGACCAAGGGCGATCGCCTCTACGGGCGCTACTGGGGTGCCAAGGCAGAGCTTAACAACCTCCACTTCAACGCCTGCTACTACGCCCCCATTGAGTGGGGCATTGCCAATGGCATCAACCTGTTTGACCCCGGTGCCGGAGGCCGCCACAAAAAAACGACGCGGCTTTCCGGCTACGGCCAACTACAGCCTGCATCGGTTCTATGAGCCTCGTCTGCAAACCCTCCTTACCCGCTACATCGACGAGGTGAACGGCATGGAACAACGCGAAATTGACGCAATTAATGCCGATTTACCGCTGAAGCAGGCTGATGTTTCATAACCATGGCCTTTGATCGGCTTCGCCAATAATTGGCCATAGCCGCTAGTGGAGATATTGAAGGGAAACCGCCTAACCTTATCTACCAAGCCGTGTCAACCACCAAAATTACCCACCTAAAACCAATCAACTTAGACCTGAAGCCAGCTCAACGGCCACCGCTAGCTGCCCAGAATAAACAGGCCCACCATCGTGGCGCTATTCCAAATACTGTGGAGCAGCATGGACGACAGAAGGTTGCGCGATCGCGCATACACAAAGCCCAAAATGCAGCCCAGCAAGGTGAGGGGTAGCACTTCAGACAGGCTCAGGTGAGCGGCGGCAAAAATAGCCCCACTGAGAACAATGGCCCAGCCCACGGTCATATAGCGAGTTAGCGAAGGTAGTAGAAAGCCTCGAAACAAAATCTCTTCAAAAAAAGGAGCCGCCACCGCAGCGGTAATGAAAAAGACGACCAGGGCTACGGGATCCTGCTCTTCTAGCACTGTTTGCAGCAGAGGGTTACTGCCTCCCTGCCCCTGCCAGATTTGTTGATTTAGCAGCGCCACGCCCAGCATTAGGGGCAGGGCTACAAAATAACCGCCTAACCCCCACAGCACGCCCTGGCCAGAGAGCTTAAGGGTAAACAACCCCTCTGGTAATGGGCGGTAGGGGCGCACCGACCACCACAATACCGCCAGTCCGCCGGCGCCATTAGCCCGTAGTAGCCCAGGGAAAAAAAAGGCCCGCTCTCGACTACTGAGCCCAGACCCTCCCAGACCCAGTCCTCCCAACACCAGTGGCAGCAAAATTTGACCAACAAAGAAAAAACCAACGATCAGCACCTGCCAGATAGTTTCGGCATCCCAGGGATAGACCAGCCTGCCCCCGCATTCTGGCGAAGGTGCGATTGCTCACCGCGCATCAGCCGTTGTAGCACCAGCCAAATAATCAGCCCCACCCCAATGGCCGCACCCAGGGCAGGCAGCGCTCCTACAACCGCCAGCTTCACTAGCTTAGCCTGGGCGGTTACTTGCTCCTGGGCCTGCAACTGCTGGCGATCTACCTCTCGGTTTACCACGCTGTAGAGCTGATCCAGCGCTCGGTACGCAAACCAGCCATCTAGAGTTTGCCGCAACCAGACCTCATCCTCTGGCAGGGAGGGCTGATTTTGCCACAGGCGAATTAACCGGTCTGCTGTGCGGACTAGGGGGGCTGGGGCCGTGTTGCTATCGCGCACCTGGCTCCAGCGGAAGATGCGGCCTTTACCTCCCCCTGGTAGGCTTCCATAATCCCCAGGCGTAGATCAAGCTTGTGAACCAGCACCTGCTGCTGTTCAAGGGCAGCTTGCTGCCGCCGCGAGAGGGGTTTACCGGCATCGGTTTCGTCAACCAATACCTCTGCGGCTGGAGCCTGGGGAGTTTTAGCCAGATTATCTATCGCCTGCTGCCGTACCTCCTCGTACTGCCCTTGGGCCGTAGCCACCGGATCTTGGCCCAGCAACCCCTCCCTCAGCTTGGGCCACTGGTCTTCAGGCCAGCCTTCCCCCTTCCAGGCGCTGCTCTCTAGCAGCAAATCCGTTTGGTAAAGCTGAAGCTGGTTGGCCACCTGGGGCTGACTCCAGCTACTTAAAAGTGACTGCACCAGCACCAGCCCCACCAGGGCCGACACCAGAATCAAAAATACTCGCTTGAGGGAAAGGCCAAATTGGGCTGGGTCGGACTCAGTCATGCGGGGGAAGATAACGGGGGCAGGGGAGAACACAGCCTTCCCATTATCGCACTGTGGCTGTGGGGGGAGGAGCAAGTGCTCTATGAGCAACCTAAAGCGTGCCAGGTCACTTTTGCGGACAGCCCAGCGCGACCTAAGAGCGCTCAACGGGATGCTAGATAGTGAAACTTCAGATTACACCTTAGGCCAAAACGACGATGGCGGTTGCGGTAACGCTCCGCCAGGATTCTGAAGATCTTCAAGCGGCGATTCACGTGTTCAATGACAATCTAGTGGACGATAGGGCAGACCGTTGACCCGCAGACAGGGTTTGCGCTCAAGTGTCATTCATCATCAGGACGTTTCTCAATTACGTATGTCCTGATTTTCGTCATTTTCAGCCTTTTGCCAGTTAGCGGTGATACTTCGGCTAATGTGCAAGAGGTCAACTGTGTTAGTGCCGCAGCACTTCTGACGCTGCGGCACTAACACAGCATTTACAAATCACAGTGTTTACAAATCTAGGACTATCGAAGTGAAAAGCTTGGCAGTTGTATTGTAAACAACCTTCAAGACTCGTCCTCCTGCTTCTGGGATGCCTCGATAGGCCCAGAGCCCTGACCGGGCTACCCTCACCCCCGAACCTGATCACCTTTCCTGGCCTAAACCCTTTCATAACCTAGCCCCTTTATAGTGGCAGAAACTAGGCACTGCAGACTAGGACACTCGCACGTTCTGCCCCTATTCAGGAGACACCTATGACGGCTTTTATGGATAGACCCAACCCTACTATTCAGGTTGAGGACGATCGCACTGGGCTGAGTATTGATACCCTACGTCGGGCTCTGGCTGATAACTTGTTCTACATCCAGGGCAAGTGGCCTGAGGTGGCCAGTCGCAACGACTTTTACTTGGCGTTGGCCTACACGGTGCGCGATCGCATGATGCAGCGCTGGCTCAGCTCCATCCGCACCTACCTGAAGCCAGAGGTGCGGGTGGTCACCTACCTGTCGGCAGAATTTTTGCTGGGGCCACACCTGGGCCGCAACCTCATCAACCTGGGCATTGAAGAGCCGGTTAAGCAGGCCATTGCAGAAGCCGGTCTGGACTTAAAAGAGCTGATTGCCCAGGAAGAAGAACCGGGTCTGGGCAACGGTGGCTTGGGTCGTCTGGCCGCCTGCTATATGGAATCCCTCTCCAGTGAGCAAATTCCGGCCATTGGCTACGGCATCCGCTACGAATTCGGCATTTTCGACCAGGAAATGCGCGATGGCTGGCAGGTCGAAATTACCGATAAGTGGCTGCAGTTTGGCAACCCTGGGAAATCCCCATCCTGAAGCCTCGGTAACTATCGGCTTTGGTGGCTACACCGAGGGCTTCACCGACTCCGATGGTCGCTTCCGCAAGCGCTGGGTTCCGGCGCAGCAAGTCAAGGGAATTCCCTACGACACGCCGATTCCGGGCTACAAAGTGAATACGGTTAATACCCTGCGCCTGTGGAAGGCTGAAGCGGTTGAATCCTTCGACTTCCAATCCTTCAACGTGGGCGACTACTACGGGGCGGTAAATAGCAAAGTCACCTCTGAGAACATTTCCAAGGTGCTTTACCCCAACGATGAGCAAATCGAGGG
>JAAUUR010000011.1 GCA_012031045.1 Leptolyngbyaceae cyanobacterium SM2_5_2 | reverse complement strand
GATTAACCTGGGCTGAGTTGCTCGGCCCAACCGCTCCCACTGTCAGGGTGACGCGGCCAGATTCCTCCACCAACTGGGCCACGGTGGGGCCACTGACCTGCACCACCAGGCGCTCACCCCAAGGCTGAGATCCCTGGCGAATGGCCTCAATTCGGGTGACGGGAGTGGTGATTTGCAAGGTTTGGCCTTGGTTCGAGATCGTCCAGCCATGCTGTTGCACAAGGGGCGTAATATCCAGGTAGCGATGCCCACCCTGCACCCAGGCCGATAGGGTTAAGGGCGGCTGCCCAGCCCCAGTAAACCACTGCACTGGCTGCTGTTGAGGATTTTCGGAATTCAGTAGCCTGAGACCGATGTGATCGGTCAAGCCGTAGTCGGCTAGGCCAATGCGGCCATCCCGGCGCATCCACGGCAAAGCCGCGTTAAGCCCGTTGATGGTAACAGCATTGCCCCGCTCTGCCGCCAATTGCGCCACAGTAGCCGCATCGACCGCCAGCGCTGAGGGAGGAGTATCCGGAGTGGCGCTGAATCCAGGTTGTTCGAGTAGCCCATGCCAGAGGGTTGCCGTGCCCAATGCCCCTAGCATCAACCCCTTGACCTGGCGATGACATCCCCGCTGTGACCTGATATCCAAAGTCCGGTGACCCCTGAAGCAATTCATCATAAGTGGTGCGCAGACCGTAACTCAGAACACGGTTTATTTCATCCGCTTGATACAATCTAGAATCCCTACAAAACCAGTCCCTACAGAACCAGCCAATTAAGTTAGGGCTAAGGGAATCGAGGGCTCGGCTCCTTGCCTAGACTAATTAAACGGCTACCAGCCTGGACTTTAGTCTAGGTCAGAACGCTGTTGTGGCGATGGTAAGGTGTCATTTTTGAGGCTGCGTTTTGTTAAGGGGCCAACGGGGAAATTGTCGGAGACCATTCCATGCTGGCAACCAGGGGGCAATTAGCGAACCTTGACCTAATTAGAACGCTAAGGTCTGTAAACTGTTGATAAAGTCTGTAAATTGAAAGATGAAGCCGTTGTGTTATTTTCACTGACGGGCTTTTCTTGACCACATTGTCGGGTTAGCGGATGTGTGGAACTTGGTAGGTAGTGTCCAACCTTAATGGGCTACGCAGCAACTGCCAGTCCTTGCATAGCGCTTAGCTCCATCTCTCAGGGTTTTAACTGGCCGTGCATTAGCCCCTGATCAGCGTTAGCCCCGGTTAGAGGCTGACATTTTTGATCCAGTGTTTTGAATCAACCCAGTGCTTGTTTAACTGCTTTTCCATGGGACGTACACCTGTGAATCAAACTTATCCACCCCTACCACCCAAGTCCACCCAATGGTCAAACTGGGGGCCAAAGTCCCTGGTTGAAGAACGAGATGCCTGCGGCGTGGGCTTTTTGGCCGATCAGCAAAATCGTGCCAGTCATGACCTGGTTACCAAGGCTCTAGCCGCTCTAGACTGCATGGAGCACCGGGGTGGCTGCTGCGCCGACCAGGATTCGGGCGATGGGGCGGGGGTGATGACGGCCATCCCCTGGGCTGTGCTAGGGCAATGGGCCGCCCATCAGAGATTAGCCCCCTTAACGCCGGAGCAGACTGGTGTGGGGATGCTCTTTCTGCCCCAAGACGAGGCCGTGGCTGCCCTGGTGCGACGAACCTTTGAGCAGGTGCTTAATGCCGAAGGGGTAGCCCTAGTCGGTTGGCGGCAGGTGCCTGTTAATCCTGAGGTGTTGGGGGCTCTGGCTAAACAATATCGTCCCCGCATTGAGCAGCTAGTTGTTTCTTCTGCGAGTGAGGTGGGCGATCAGCTTGAGCGACGGCTATATTTAGTCCGGCGTCACATTCTTCACACGGTGGCCCAACTGATCACCACTGGCAACCTGGCCCCTGGGCAGGTTGAAGCTTTGAAGGAGTTTTATGTTTGCTCCTTCTCCTGCCGCACGATTGTCTATAAGGGGATGGTGCGGTCGTCGGTGCTGGCGGCGTTCTACGACGATTTGCGCGACCCTGACTACGTTAGCTCCTTTGTGGTGTATCACCGCCGCTTTAGCACCAACACTATGCCCAAGTGGCCCCTGGCGCACCCCATGCGGCTGCTGGGCCATAACGGCGAAATTAACACCCTGGTGGGCAACATCAACTGGATGGTGGCGCGTCAGGCGGATTTGTACCACGAGGTGTGGGGAGATCGCTTCGAAGTCCTGAAACCCATTGTCAAAATTGACAATAGCGACTCTGCCAACCTGGACAATGTTATGGAACTGCTGGTGCGTTCTGGCCGTACCCCCAGGAAGCGCTGATGATGATGGTGCCGGAAGCCTACAATAACCAGCCCGACCTGGCTCCCTATCCAGAAATTACTGACTTTTACGAGTATTACAGCGGCCTGCAAGAGCCTGGGATGGCCCAGCCTGATTGTCTTCAGCGATCGGTACTCAAGTAGGTGCCACCCTCGACCGCAATGGCCTGCGTCCAGCTCGCTACCTGGTCACTAAAGACGGCCTACTGATGGTGTCTTCGGAGGCGGGGGTGCTGGATGTGGCCCCAGAAAACATCCTGGAAAAAGGGCGGCTTGGGCCTGGCCAGATGATCGCTGTGGATTTACAACGCCAGGAAATCCTCAAAAACTGGACACTTAAGCAGCGGGTAGCGGCTCGTCATCCCTACGGAGCCTGGCTGAAGGGGCACCGGGTCGAGTTATCGCCTCAACTATTTACTGATCAGAGCCTTTACCAGGCCGACCAATTGTTGCAGCAGCAAAATGCCTTTGGTTATACCGTCGAAGATGTGGACATGATTATCCAAGACATGGCGGCTCAGGGTAAGGAGCCTACCTTCTGCATGGGGGATGACATTCCTTTGGCGGTGCTGTCAGAAAAACCCCACCTGCTCTACGATTACTTCAAACAGCGGTTTGCCCAGGTGACTAACCCGGCTATTGACCCGCTGCGGGAGCGCCTGGTAATGTCCCTTACCACCCAGCTAGGCGCACGGGGCAACCTGCTGGATGAAAAACCGGAGTATGCCCGGCTGCTGAAGCTGGAAAGTCCGGTGATCAACGAGGTGGAGCTGGCCAAAATTCACCAATCGGGCTTTGCAACGGCTACGCTGTCTACCCTCTATGACCTTGAGGATGGCCCCAGCGGGCTGGCGCAAGCGGTGGCTCATCTTTGCGACCAGGCCGACCAGGCTGTTAAAGCCGGTAAAATCATTCTGGTGCTTAGCGATCGCCTCGATGCCCAGGGCCAACCCACCGCCCTCAGCGCTACCACTACCTACATTCCCCCCCTGCTGGCGGTTGGCGCTGTGCACCACCATCTCATTCGTGACGGCCTGCGCATGCACACCTCTCTGGTGGTAGACACGGCCCAGTGCTGGAGCACTCACCACTTTGCCTGTCTGATTGGCTTTGGCGCTAGTGCCGTTTGCCCCTACCTGGCGCTGGAATCGGTGCGCCACTGGTGGGCCGACAGCCGCACTCAAAAGCTGATGGAAACCGGCAAGCTGCCAGTTTCTACCCTCAACGGAGCCCAGGATAACTACCGCAAAGCCGTGGATGCCGGGCTGCTGAAAATTCTCTCGAAGATGGGAATTTCTCTGATTACCAGCTACCAGGGGGCACAAATCTTTGAAGCCATCGGCATTGGGGATGACCTGCTAGATCTGGCCTTTCGCGGTACTACCTCACGGCTGGGCGGGCTGTCGCTCATTGAGCTGGCCCAGGAAACCATGAGCTTCCATCAGCGGGCGTTCCCTGAGCTAACGGCAAAGCGCCTGCAAAACATGGGCTTTGTGCAATCGCGGCCCAGTGGGGAATATCACATGAACAACCCGGCCATGACCAAGCTGCTGCACAAGGCCGTGGCCGAGCGCCAGTATGACCACTACGAACTCTACCGGGCTCAGTTAGCAGGCCGTCCGCTGACGGCCCTGCGGGATTTGCTGGATCTCCAGAGTGATCGCCAACCTATTCCCCTTGACCAGGTAGAGCCGGTAGAGGCGATTATGCGCCGATTCTGCACCGGTGGTATGTCTCTAGGGGCGCTGTCGCGGGAGGCCCACGAGGTGCTGGCTATCGCCATGAACCGCATCGGCGGCAAGTCTAACTCTGGGGAAGGGGGAGAAGATCCGATTCGCTTTACGGTGCTAGACGATGTAGACAGTGATGGCAATTCGCCCACCTTCCCCCACCTGCACGGCTTAAAGAACGGTGACACGGCCAGTTCGGCCATTAAACAGGTAGCCTCCGGGCGGTTTGGGGTAACGCCGGAATACCTCATGCACGCCCAGCAGATTGAGATCAAAGTAGCCCAGGGTGCCAAGCCGGGCGAGGGGGGGCAGCTACCCGGTAAAAAAGTAAGCCCCTATATTGCCATGCTGCGGCGCTCTAAGCCAGGGGTACCGCTGATTTCGCCACCGCCCCACCACGATATTTACTCCATCGAAGACCTGGCTCAGCTAATTTTTGACCTGCATCAAATCAACCCCAGAGCGGGGGTGTCGGTGAAACTGGTGTCGGAAGTGGGGATTGGCACCGTGGCGGCAGGGGTAGCCAAGGCTAACGCCGATATCATCCAGGTATCCGGCCACGATGGGGGAACGGGGGCTTCTCCCCTCAGTTCCATCAAGCACGCTGGGGTGCCCTGGGAACTGGGGCTCACCGAGGTGCACAAGGTGCTGATGGATAACCAACTGCGCGATCGCGTTACCCTGCGCGTGGATGGTGGCCTCAAAACCGGCTGGGATGTGGTGATGGGGGCGCTGATGGGAGCAGAGGAATTTGGCTTTGGCTCCATTGCCATGATTGCCGAGGGCTGCATCATGGCCCGCGTCTGCCACACCAACAACTGTCCAGTGGGCGTTGCCACTCAAAGAGAAGAACTCCGTCAACGGTTTACGGGTATTCCTGAGCACGTGGTCAACTTCTTCTATTACATTGCCGAGGAAGTGCGTTCGCTGTTGGCCCGCCTGGGTTATGCCAATCTGCTGGATATTGTTGGGCGTGCCGACCTGCTCAAACCCAGAGAAGGCGCTACCCTCACCAAGACCGCTGCCCTTAATCTGGACACGTTGATCAATCTGCCCGATGGACGTCAGGATCGCACCTGGTTGACCCACGAAGCCGTCCACAGCAACGGCCCAGTGTTGGATGACACCATGCTGGCCGATGCCGAAATGCAGCGGGCGATTCAAACCCAGGGGACGGTGGCCAAGTCCTACCTCATAATTAATACTGATCGCACGGTGGGCGCTCGCGTAGCTGGCGTGATTGCTGAAAAATACGGTAATGCTGGCTTTGCCGGGCAGCTTAACCTCACCTTTGAGGGCAGTGCTGGCCAGAGCTTTGGGGCCTTCAACCTGCCCGGCATGACCCTAACGTTAATTGGTGAAGCCAACGACTATGTGGGCAAAGGTATGCACGGCGGCGAACTGGTGGTGAAGCCGCCCCAGGGCATTATCTACAACCCCTCCGAAAACGTCATTATCGGTAACACCTGCCTGTATGGTGCTACGGGTGGAACGCTCTACGCTCTGGGTACGGCGGGCGAGCGATTTGCCGTGCGCAACTCCAAGGGGCAAGCGGTGATTGAAGGCGCTGGAGACCACTGCTGCGAGTACATGACCGGCGGAGTGGTAGTGGTGCTTGGGCCTGTGGGCCGCAATGTAGGGGCCGGTATGACGGGCGGGCTGGCCTATTTTCTAGATGAAGATGGCAGCTTCCCTACCCGCGTGAACCCTGAAATTGTTAAGGTACAGCGGGTGATTACCCCAGCCGGAGAGGTCCAGCTCAAGGAGCTGATTGAGGCTCATGTGGCCCATACCGGTAGCCCCAAGGGTCAGAAAATCCTTGCACACTGGACTGAGTACTTGCCCAAGTTCTGGCAAGTGGTGCCCCCCTCCGAGGCGGCTAGCCCTGAAGCCAGCCCAGAGTCAGCCGTTGTGGAGAAAGTGTTGACCCCGGCTCAACCTTAACTCCAGCAGCCAACCCTCTGCTCGACTGAGAGTTTGATGGGCGGGGGATAGTCTCCCTCGCCAAGTCTTTCCGTTAACGACCCTGATGAACAAACACCTGATTAACAGCACCATCTACATCCTGGCCACCCTGGGGGCCAACTATACAGCGGCCTGGTTTATTCCCTTGCCGGGGTTTGGCCAGGTGGCGGTGGGCACCTTTGTGTTTGGGCTCACCTTTACCCAGCGAGATCGCCTCCACGCAGCGGGTCGTGGTTGGGTCTACGGCACCATTGCGCTGGCGGCTATGGCCAACGTCTTGATGAGTGCGCTGCTCGGCGTACCCCTGCGGATTATTCTGGCCAGCTTTCTGGCCATTGTGCTGGCCGAAACCGCCGATACCGAGGTGTATCAAAAGCTATTGCGCTTTCCCTGGCTGGTGCGGGTGGCGGGCAGCAATGCCGTGTCCATTCCCCTAGACACCCTGCTGTTTACCCTGATTGCCTTTGCCGGGGTATTGCCCAGGGGAGATATTCTGGCCCTGCTATTTGGCGAAACGGTTCTTAAATATGCTATTGGGGCGATAGCGGCACTCTGGAAAGAGGGCAACTGGAGCTGGCGAGTTCAGCCGCCAACTCCGCAAGATCAGCCCGATTAATCGAGTACTCCATGGCAGAAATTGGGCCACTCCTCCGAACTCCATATCCTGACCCCCGACCAATTCACAACCGGTATCAGCCTTACGCGCAGCTTGCCTACAGTATCGGTCCGGTATGGCTAGAACGCTGGTTTCTTGGTCGCCGATCTAATCATCTACTTTGCCTTTTGGCCAAGAAACCGGGATTCTGTAACGGCGTTCTAGAGATGCTGCTGAAGCAATTCGGCGATCGCCTGGTGCTCTACCGGCGGGGTAATCGGAAAGTCCTGTCGGGTATCGGTAATGAGCCAATCCAGCGCAGCGGCCTTCATGTCGATGGAGGCCCCGGTTTTATCCACACAGTAGCGGCCAAACACTAGCTTATCTACCAAGCGCACCCCAGGCCCAATCCGGGAGTATTCAAAAATCACGCTTTTATCGACAATGGCTCCGCTGCAAATGGCGCAGTTATTGCCGATGGCGCTGGGGCCAATGATAGTAGCCCCATCTTCAATATGGGTCATGCCGCCTATATAGACGGGGCCTTCGATGTTGATCTTGTCCCAGTTAGCCTTGACGTTGAGCCCCACGTAGACACCGGGGCGAATTTCTTGCCCAGGAATATCCACCAGGTTAACCACCCCGGTCAGCACATCCTGGATGGCACGCCAGTAGTCGGGCACCTTACCGATATCCACCCACTCAAACTCCATGGGAATGCCGTAGAAAGGGGCGTTGTTGGCCACCAGCCGGGGCAACAAATCACCCCCAATGTCAAAGGGCATGCCGGAGGGGATGTAGTCAAAAATTTCTGGCTCGAAGATGTAAATACCGGTGTTAATGTCGGTGCTGAGGGCTTCCTCAACCGCTGGCTTTTCTTGGAAGGACTTGACTCGCCCGGTGGGGTCAGTGACCACCACCCCGTAGCTGGGCACCTGCTTAAGGGGGACGGTTTTGGTGATAATCGTAGCGATGGATCCCTTTTCTTTGTGGCGGCGCACGGCTTCGCTCAAATCCAGGTCAACTAATGGCGTCGCCGCAGAGCCACCACAAAGGTTTCATCAAAAAAGGGCGAAAAATCCTGAATTTTGCGCATCCCTCCGGCAGACCCGACGGCATCACCCACTAGCTCACCATCAACAATCCGGCCTTCGAAGGAGTAGGCAATTTCCACCCCAAAGCGTTGACCATCCCGGAAATAGCCCTCAATTTCATTAGCCAGATGGCTTACGTTTACCATCACCTGGTTAAACCCATGCTGGCGCAGTAGCTCCAGCAAAAATTCCATCACTGGCTTCTGCATGATAGGAATCATGGGCTTGGGAATGGTGTAGGTGATGGGGCGCACCCGAGTCCCTTTACCAGCGGCCAGGATCATGGCTTTCATAAAACGTATGTCCTTAAATCTACAGCTAATAAATCTAGAAACTGAAGGATGACGCTTAACTCAGGCTAAGCGCCCTAAAGCTAAATCTTAGGAAAAATCACTTAGATATGCTAGCAGTGCCCAAAACCCGCTGGAGGCCTAACAGTCAGGACTTCAAAAAGTCCTCATATTTTTCTGGTGAGTATAAATTCGCGGCGTGGAACAGAGATTGGCGGACTTCGGGGGATAGGGAGGCGGGTTGAAGTTATCCAATGCCTGACGACTAATCAGGCAAAATAAACGGATCCAGTGCGGCTTCTTCTGGGCTGAGGGGAATTCGCTTAAGGTTTCTTACCTTGAGGTCGCGGTAAAACTCCTGCTGAGATAACTCTACCTTGGATTGGGCTGACAAAAAAAGTAGCCCCCAAAACACTCCCACCCGCTCATGCACAGCGGCTGCGTGCTCAGAGTCAAAGCTGTGGGCCGCCTTCAGCGCTTCTGGTTGAAAGCTAGGCCAGGCTTGGAGCAGTGCTTCAAAGTCAAGCCAGAGTTGGTCGCCTTCCAGAACGTCCCAGTACTCGTCTAAGAAGGTTTCCAAAGCCGCCGCAATCTCCGAGAGGTTTTCCTGGTGGGCCAGTTGGGCAATTGCCCGCACTGCTTGCCGCTTAGCCTGGGGGCGGACTCGGCGCAGCCGCGAACGGGGCGCGTGTTCAGCCATGACCGCAGCCATTGTCTCCAGCTGATGGATCAGTTCATCCAGAGTCACCTTACGGCGCTTGGGTGGAGCGGCCACAGCACGACGATGGAGGTGTCGTTCTAAATGGCGGGGTAGCGGGATGGTGTTTAGCGCCTCGTCGGGCCAAAAGTCTGCCTGGCTCTCCTCTTCAGCTTCGGCCTCGGCTTCCCCGCGCACCATGGTGTCGGCCTTGAGCAGCACCAGCATGGAGGCATAAAGAAAGGCCTGCCCCGATTCCGAGAGATTCGCTTCGTAGGGGGTGCGCCCTTGAGCCGCCAGGCTTTCGGCCTGGGCTTTGAGGCTATTCAGGAACCGATCAATCACATCAATGACGCTGACATCCCAGGGGTCAATTTCGCCCCGTTCGGCCAGGTCAATGAGAAAGGCAATGGCAGTTTCGGCTAAAGAAGATGACATGGGAATTAGCCCGCAGGGGGAAGATTAAGAACGAAGCAGCCAGCTCAGGCAAGATTCCTCTACGCTAACTCAGCCAGCTCTACTGAGCGTAGGCCTGATTACCATCACCTTCCTCGGTATTGGGCTGAGAAGCCGGCAACAGCAGCCCTTGCTCCTCTAGCTCAACCCGGTAGCGCTCAACGTCTTGCTCTAGCTCTTGAATTCGCAATTCCCGCTGCTGCACCTGTTTACCCACCGTCAGATAGCCCTGTACCTGAGCCCACACGCTGAACACCCAGGCCAAGACAGCCCCAATGCCCATGGCCACAATCAGCTCAACACACAGAGGAGCCTCTACACTCCAGCCCCTTAGCAATGTGAATGAGTACAGGCTCAGTATTTTCAATGCCAAACAGCACCAGCGCTAACGCAATTACAAAAATGACAACGAAATTAATTTGTTTCATGGCTTTGAGCTTCTATTCGCTAGGTCTATTTAACCAGGCTGGCCTTTATTTTGCTCAAAGGATAATTAAGACAATCGCCTCGGCGGGCTCAGCCAACGGTAGCGCAAAACATAGCCCACCAGAACCAGCCCAACAATGGCTACCGTCCCCAGGCCAACGGCATTTGGTAACCAGAACAGCACGTCGATGTGGTTGAGCTGCCCTGGCTGTAGTAACCAGTCCGCTTCAGTAGGCAAGCTGACCGTTGGTAAGGCCGACTTAGGGCTAACCTGGCGAATACCCCAGGGGGTCTGCAAGCGGAAGGAAATCACCGAAGCGCTAGCCGATGGTGCGGCCCTGTCGGCTTGCAGCTTGGAAGTTGGCAACTCCCGCAGATCGAGGTCGTAAATTAGCTGGGTCCGACTAGCCAGACCCCAATTCCGCTGCTCTACCTGGAGATTAAAGGGAATCAGCCCCAGACCGGGGGCCAGCAACAGCCCTTGGGAGGATGGCAAGCCTGGTTCAGGCTCAGCTTCGGCAAATACCTGCTGAAACCGAGTCACTAAATCCGGCCCCGTGGAGAAAGGTACGGTCAGCTGGATCCCTTCCGCATCTTGCCTGAGGGAGCCTCCCAGCCTCCCCACCTGGCGACGACGGGCCGCCAACCAGGGCGCTAGCGAGGCCGTAGCCAGCGCCGTGCCCCGCTCCCCCAGGTAAATCGACTGCGTAAACTGGCCGTGGACGTGGTGATCAAATCGCAGAGTCAGATCGGCTTGGAAACAGCTACTTAGACAAAGCGCCAGGAGTATCAGGAAGCCCAGGCGTCGGCAGGTTGGCCAGTTCATCGGCTAACGAGAGGCTTGCTGACTTAGGTACATAGCCCGTAGCACTAGAGCCGGATCCACCCAGTTGCCCTGGTATTTCATGCCCCAGTGCAGATGAGGACCAGTGGTGCGGCCCGTCATCCCTACCCGGCCAATACGGGCACCGGAAGGAATGGGCTGCCCCTGGCGGAGTTGGATACCGCCCTCCCGATCAATTAAAAATGGCCCCTGGCTATCCTGCTCAACATGGCCCTGCATATGGCAGTAGATGTGCGTCCACTCTCCCGATTGAATGGCAATGGAGGTGCCGCAAGCGCCATCATCCTCGACCCAGAGCACCTGCCCAGCCCACCAGTTGCGAATGTAGCTGCCGCTGGGAGCCGCCAGGTCAAGGCCGTAATGGAACCGCTGGCCGCCGCTGTAGGGATCGCGGCGGTAACCAAAGGGAGAGGTATAGGTTTGAAAGTTTTCCACCGGGAAGGAGGCACGAGTCCAGAGGGCGGCCACATTACCAGGTGCCACGGCCACCTCTTGGGCACGAGCACCGGGCAGATACGGCGCAACCGCCACCGTAGCCATGCCCATGAGGCTAAACAACGCTAACGGGGCCATGAGGCGCAGTAGCCCAGGTGATTGGCGGCACCATGGCTGGGGTGTTGGGGTAGGGTGGGGCGCTGAAATGCGGAGTCGCCAGATCATAGCCGTTCGTAGAGCGTGAGAGCAGCGGATAACGCTTGTTAGCTTAGCCCAGATCTCGACTCGCGGCTCATTTTTTTCGTAGACTACGGCTGAAAAACCGTCAAAACAGCGCCCAGCAACCATCACGTTTACTGAGACTAGCCCTGAATCTAGCGTCAATTCTGCTAGTTACCAAACTCTTTAGCCCTAGATGTACTGAAGCCACTGCATCGACGCCCAGACATCGATGTTGAGAAATCAATGCCCCCCTTTAACGGCCCGACTTAAACCGTCTGCAAAGCAGGTTGGGGGCTATCTAGGCTCTGAGTTCCCTGCCCACTGTGGTAAAGCGGCGACTGCCAGGCGGCGGGGGCATCCTGGCGAGTTAGCACAAAGCGCATCAGCAGCAAGTCCCGGTCGTTAAACAGTCGCCAGGCTTCCGCTAGGTAGCAGAGATAGCGATTGTAGGTACGCACCCCCACCAGTTCAATGGCCCTGGCTTGCTGGGCGGCCAGACGGTCGTACCAGGCTTTGATGGTGGGCCGATAGTCGTGGATGGAGTGATGGGCTACCCGTAGCCCTACCTGCTCAAAGGTGTTGACGTGCTGCTGCCAGGTGGCCAGCTCAATGCCAGGGAAAACATCCGCCCCGCCCGCCAGGAGTTTAGCCGGTGGGGCGGGGGTCATCTGGCAGAAGAAGTGATGCACCAGGTGGCCGGTGGGCTTGATAGCCTTGGCCAATTTTTCGGCCAAAGGCCGCAGTTGGGCTTTGGGCACATGTTCTAGGCAGCCAATGGAGTAAATTTTGTCCCAGCTTTCAGGTTCATAGTTGGTGGTCACAACGTCGTTAAGCTTGACGTTAAAGCCGTAGGTTTCGTCGATAAACCGCTTTTGCTCGGTGGAGAGGGTATAACCCCAGAGGTTGGCGCGATCGCCTGTCTGTTGATAGATCCGCTTCAGCATTGAACCCCAACCACAGCCCAAGTCCAAAATTCGCTCACCCGGCTGAGGATTAATCAGATTCAACATGAAGTCTGCTTTATATTTCTGAGCAAGCTCTAAACGGTCGTGCTCGTCAAGAAAGTCGGCACAGGTGTAAAACAAGTAATCTTGATCGAGAAATAGTTTATAGAACTCGTTGGAAACGTCGTAGTGGGTTGAAATGCCTTTGACCCGATCCCTGAACTTGGGATAAAGCGTAGCCCATAGCTGACGAATAGGTGCAGGCGGATAGTGCCTGAAGAACCACTCAAGATAGGAGCTCTGGGTCTCAGTAAACTGCTCCCAGGTCGCTGTTGCATCAAGCACTTTTGTATTTCTGGACCAAAAGAAAAACTGAGCATAGCTAGGGCCACAGAGTAGGGTTTCAGGAACTACCAGCACCAGCCGCTTGAAGGTTGCTAAGGCTTGCATGGAGATATACCTAGGTAATGGATTTATCCGTTGCTGGGATCTGCGTTATGGCCAGGGAGTCTACATCTAAAGAAATATCCGTGTTAGCCTTAATAGGCTCAGCCAGACAGGCTGATCTAAATCAATACCCTGAAAATTCACCAGCAAAAATACTTCGGTCGCAGTCTAGAGATATCTAAAGGAAAAATTCTCTTGCAAAGAAAGATTTTTAATCGTTGTTAACAAGAGCTATTTGTGACAGCGTCTTCTGTAGGGATAGATCCTCGGAAGATACTTCTTACTCTAAGACGATTTTCTCCAAAACAAAAACCAGGCAATAACATAACTTGACAAAGAGGATGATGCCATGAGTTATGAAAACGCCAGTGATAATTTGATATCTCAAGCGACCTATGCCAAGGCGCTGCGTCCCCTATTGCCACCCGCTGCCTTTATCCCTGACCAGGAAAAACTGCTCATAATCGTCATAAATTTAGCTATTTTGATACTTGGCTGGAGTATTGCTAAACAGCTTGCTCCCTGGTCAATGGCACGAATAGGAGCATTTCTACCTCTAGCCGTGATCATGGCCAACAGCGTTATTACGTTGCTGTTTAGCAGCCATGATTTATTTCATGGCAGCGTCATTCACCAGCCCCGCTTGACCTATGGCCTGGGTTTCCTAGGGTTAACCATGCTGTGGATGCCGCCGACGCTCTGGCAAATCGTCCACAACCGGGTGCACCATAACACCACTAACAGCCTGGATGACCCCGATCGCAATTATCTATTCCAGCAGCCTAAGACCTGGGGCAAGTGGATACAAAACCAGGTAGCGCCCTCCAGTGAAGTCGCACCTTGGCGCTCAATTCTGGGTCTACCCTTAGCTTGGGTCGTTTATACGTTCCGTAACTTAACGGCCGTGCTGCTGTGGAACGGTAAACCCGTTGACTATGTGCCCGCCAGCTTTAGGGTTAAACCTCAGGATAGACGGCAAATCATGTGGGAATTTCTGGCTATTTTACTACTTCATACTGGTGTCATTAGCTACCTTGCATTTCAGCCGATAACGCTGACTTTAGCCTATTTCCTGCCAATTGGTTTGGGGTACTCAGGGTTAATTAGCTATATCTACACTAACCACTTGGCCTGTCCCATGACCCCTGTGAACGACCCCCTCATCAATAGTATTTCGGTGCAGGTGCCAAAGATTTTAGATGTACTGCACCTCAATTTTTCCTATCACGCTGAGCACCATATTTTTCCAGGGCTAAATTCTGACTATTACCCTGCTGTGCGCGAGCTTTTGCAGCAACACTACCCGGAGCGCATGGGCTACGTGCTATCCGCCCGTGCGGCCTGGCAGTCCCTACGCCGCACCCCACGGCTTTATCGAGATCAGCATAGCTTTAGCAACTGGGCTGGTACGGTGACCGTTCCCTGTGCCCTGGGAAGGCAGGAGACAACGCCAGCGCTATCCCCTGCGCTAAAAACCTAGCCCCACGGGTTATTTTTCCACCAGTTCGCGGAACCAGTTGTCGCTCCACAGGTCATCGAAGGCAGGTTCGGTGCGGGCCTCTTCTTTATAGTCGGGATCCAGGCGAACGGCCATCTGCAGGGCTTCCAGGGTCATGTCGAACTCGCGCTGGAGAGCGTAGCAAAGGGCTTTGTGTAGTGGGCTTTGGGCATAGTCTGGATCCAGCTCGATAGCTTTGTCAAAGCTCTTAATGGCCTCCTCATCGCGACCCAGTTTGACCAGGGCTAGCCCCCGGTTATCCCAGGCTTTGGGCGCATCGGGGTTAAAGCGAGTAGCCCTATCGAAGGAGGTCAGGGCATCGTCGTAGCGTTCTAGCTCCAGCAGAGATAAGCCACGATTCAGCCAGGCGATGGCATCATTGGCCTGAATCTCCACCGCCCGATCGAAGGATTGGAAGGCGGCATCGTGCTGCTGCAAAATGCCGTAGGATACGCCGCGATTCACCCAGGCTTCGTGGTATTCCGGGTTAATTCCCAGGGCTTGATCAAAGGCTTGGATGGCCTCTTCCCGGCGCTTCAGCCGACTCAGCACCATACCGCGATTCAGCCAGACCTTGGGATCCTCAGGGGTGAGTTCTGTTAGCCGATCAAAGACTGCCAGGGCGTCCTCTGGGCGGCGCAACTCCCGCAGAAGTAGCCCTTTTTGGTAGAGAGCCAGGCTGTGCTTAGGCTGGAGGGTCAGCAGGCGAGTTCAGAGACTCTACGGCTCCTTCTAGCTGCTCTAGAACTTGCTGCGCCTTAGCCCGGTTCAACCAAACCGCCACGTTGTTAGGCTGGATTTCCAGCGCTTTGTCATATTCACCCAGGGCCAGGTCGTAGTCTTCGGCGGCCAGGTAGCGATCGCCAGCCTGAATATACTCCTCGGCGGTGAGAAACAGCTCTGGGCGATTGGTTTCTAACCGACTGAGTTTGTCCGTCACCAGGATAAATTGCTGGCGAGCCTCACTCATGAAGGAATCGGCCAGGTACTGGGGCGTGACCTCTGCCAGCCGGTCGAGAATGTCGGTTTTCTGCCGCTGGGCCTCGGCCTGAATCGCCTCTAGGCGTACCTTATAGCTCTGCTGGAGCATGGCCAGGTCACCCAGGGCCACCTCTCGGCCTGCTTCTACATCGGCCTGAAGTTGACTGAAGCGATCGCTCATTTCTGCTATCAGTGCCTCAAGCCGCGCCCGCATTTGCTCCTGCCGCTCAGCGGCGATGGCCTCCAGGTTAGCCAGGTCTTCGCTGAGGCGGCTATCGAAGGCGTCAATTTTGTCGAGCACGCGATCTCGCTTGGCAAACACCATCTCGCGCACCTGACCAAGCTGCTCGGTAAAGGCGGCTTCCATGGCCCGCAGCCCGTCTAGTACCTGCATTTGCAGCTCACCGGCCTGCTCTTGTAGAATCCGCAGCTGTTGGCTAAAGGCATTGGCCGAAGCATCCAAATCCCCTAGCACAGTGGCTTTCTGAAGCTCGGTTTCGGTAGCCATCTGAGTCAGCTGAGCCTGCAGCCCCAGAGCCATATCTTGAAACTCGTCCAGGGTGCCGCGCTGGCGGCTGTCCACCTCGGTACGCACCGTAGCCAATCGATCCAGGGCATCGTCGGCGGCACGGCGCAGGTCAAACAACAGAGCCTCCTGACGTTGCTCAATATCGCTTCTGAGGCCGCTAAACTGCCCCAGAAACTCATTGGCGGAACGTTGCAGGTCTTGCAGAATGCGGGTGCGCTGCCCCTCAACTTCGGTGCGCAGGTTGGCAAAGCGCTGAGTAAATTCGTCGATGGAGCGCTGAATGGTCTGAATGGCCATATCCCGATGCCCGTAGACGCTTACCTGCACCTCTCCTAACTGGTGATTGATCGCGTCGGCCTGGGCTTGCAGCCGTTCCAGACTGGTGTGTTTCTGGGCCTCTAGTGCTTCGGTAATGGCGGCAGACTGCTGTTCGGCCTGCTCCGTCGCCTGGGAAGTGAGCTGCTGGCGCAGGTCAGCCAGAGCGGTCATGACGCGATCTCGCTCTTCCTGCACGGTGGTGGAGAAGCCGCTGAGCCGCTCATTAAAGTTGGCCTCACCGTTGGTCAGTTTTTGCAGTATGGCATCCTGCCGCACTTCTACATCACTGCGGAGGCGGTTAACATCCCGCAGGAAGCTGGTTTGATTTTCCTCCAGCGTACGAAATACCGCATCGCGCTGGAGTTGGGTTTCTTTACGGAGGGTGATCACCTGGTCATCGGCAGTTTGCCGCAGGCCAGAGAGATGGCCGACGAAATCGGCCTCGGTGGTTTCTAGCTTGACCTGTAAATCGGCCAGGGTAGACTGCCAATCGTTAAGGGTGCGGGCTTTGAACTCGGCCAGGTCATCCACCAGACGAGTGAGCACCTGTTTTTTGGTCAGGGCTTCTTCCTGGAAACGATCCGTCCGGCTCTCGATGGAGGCGGCCATTTCCTCAGCCTGGTTGAGGATGTGGTCAAGGTCGCGGGTGGCCGCTTGAATTTTAGTTTCCAGGTCGGTGATGTCGTTAATTTGGTTCCGCACCACTACGGACACTTCCTGGATAACGGAACGCCGCATCAACCAGAGCATGACCATGCCCACGCCCAGCAGCAGCACCAGCGTCCCTAACAGCACAAAAAACAGGGTAGTGGCCCGCTTAAAGGCCAGATCAGCCTGGCGCTGCAACTGCTCAATCTCGTTCGTTGTGGCCGCATTTTGCGCGAGTAACCTGGGCCATCCAACTCGCCAGCGGCCCCGTTTACAGCGGACTCCTCCACTACGGCCTCCACCTGCGACCCCTCCATCACAACACCGCCGCCGAGCAACAGCAGCAACAGCAGCAGCAGCGGACGAGAAACACGATCAACAGGGCGGGAAAACGGCCTCATCAGGACTATCCTAGGTTAGGAAAGACAGGGGTACTGTCTACAAGGGTAACGATTGATCTACTCAACGGGCACTCAGCACCGAGGAGAAGGCCCAACCTACCGCTGGAATATGCCTAGGATACCTGATAGCTCCTAGGGTTTGGGCAGAAGCTCTGAAGATTATCGCTAATACCAACCTCAAGAGCGAGAGCAGACCGCCAACCACCGCCAACCCTTAACGACCATAGCTGTACCCCGTTGGCAGAATAGTCGTGGCGTCGCACTGGCTACCTGCCAGGTCTACCCCGGTGGCCCGAAATAGGTTGCAGCCTTTGAGATTAGCGTCCTGCAAAAGTGCGCCTTCTAACTTAGCTCCCACCAGGTTACATCCCTCCAGATTGGCCTGGCGCAGGTCGGCCTGGCGCAGGTCGGCCCCATTCAGGTTAGCCCCGCTCAAAGTACTGCCCTGGAGGTTAGCGGTGCGCAAATCGGCCCGGCTCAAATCGGCCCCTACCAGATTGGCCTTGATTAGTAGGGCACCATACAAGTTGCTGTCACCCAGTTGGGCCGCCGCTAAATTCGTGGCCTGAAGATTCGCCATACTGAAATTGCAATAGGGTAAATAGGCATTGGACAACCCACTGCCCTGTAAGTTAATATCCCGAAGATTGGCTTGGAACAGTTGAATGGCGGTCAGATCCCGCTGAGGAAATTGCCGCTGCCCCTCGCCATAGGCCCGAAGCAGAGCATCACCAGTTATTCGCTGCATTACGACCAAGATTGGGCTAAACGATCAGACTGAGCAGAAAACCTAGGTATTTCTGCTCAATTCAAAACGAGATTTACTGTACTCGTTTACTTTTCGTAACACCCAGTAATTAATCATCTCTTCAGGTTTAGCGTTGGCCCGTTCTCCCCCAACCCTGTGGGATTTATCCACCCCAGCAATATACTGCGGCGGTCCGTCAAAGCTAATCAGGATGCATCCCCCAGCGATGCATCTCAAAAATTTCAAGCTGACCAGCCTTCGCAAATTAGCTAGCCAGGGCCGAATTAGCCGACAAATCCAGAGAGATTGGCTGCCCTACTGGCGGTGACACCACCTGAGTGCTGTACCCCTTCGCTTGCAGGGCCGCCTGTAGCGAACTAGCTCCTCCAACCGCCTTCAGCAGAGACAACAAGATACCGCTGTACTTCACCTCCGCCGCATCCGCTGTCGGCAGAACCACCTGGGGGCGTAGCCACTCCACCAGCTCCATAGCTCCCGCTTGCCCACGGATAATTGGGCCGAGTAGCGGCAGGGCTAAATCCAGCACGGGGGTAATCACCACGTCAATGGGGGCGTCTTCCTTGAGGGCGGGGGCATGAAAGCCATGGGGCTCGTAAAACAGGGAGGTACCCGTTTGCAGATCCCTCAGAACGTAGCCGTTTTCGACAGTGGTGGGGCCAATGGGAGAGCCAGGAACGGCCTTGATAGAAACGGTTTCGCCAAGGACAAAGGTGTCGCCGTGGCTGAGACTTGTAACCTGTTCAAAACCCAACTCCCTGGCTACTTTGGCGGCGCTAACTGAGCCCACCACCGGGATAGACTTGTCCAACGCCTTGAGGGTGGGAGGATGGGCGTGATCCTCTAATCCCTGGCTGAGCAAAAGCAGATCAACCGCTTCCGGTAGCTGTCTGGGTTGAGGATGCTCCCCCTTAAACAGCCAGGCCTGATTACCAAACACCAGATCGCCGACCAGCCAGGGATCCATCAATATGCGCTGTCCCGCGATCTCTAACAGCCAAGAATTGCTATCTAGCCAGGTTACATCCATCGCCATTACCTACCTGATGGGAACTACTGGCTTAATTGTAAACGATTGTTGCAGGTTGATAAGAAAGGCTGGACGCCCTGAAATATCTAGCAATCTGCCCCGAAATTGTGCAAATGCCGTGATCCCCGTATAATCCTTTCTGGTTACCTCATTGACTGATAGACGATTTGAGGCAGCATTCAACATTTGGAACTGAAATTTGCCATGACCCTGCGTCAACTCAAGCCCTACACCGTGTTGATTACGGCCACCGGCAAAGCGCCAATTACCCTGGTGCTAAGGCCCAGCACCCTGCTGATTGGGTTGGGGCTGCTGGTGGGAATTCCTACCCTGTGGATTACTGCCCTGACTTACCACAATTGGCAACTGGCCCAGCGGAACCAAACCCTAACTCAAACCGCCACGGAGGTATTGACCCAGCTCGATGCCATTGGCGCTGAGATTAAGGTACTCAAAACTCGAGCCGGGCTACCCGACGGCCACATCGACTCACCCCCCCTGGATCCTGAAGCCACACCTAGAGGGGGCCTGGCAGAGGCCGCGCCCCCAGAAGCAATGTTTGAGGCGGCTAAGCGCCAGCTTCCGGGCCTAGAAACCGAACTCTCCACCGATGTTAAACCGGCTCTGGAAGAAACTTTGGAACTGGAAGCCGAACGAGCCTCGGCCTTTCCCAGCGGTAAGCCCCTGGCTGGCCAGATTGAGGTGTCCTCTGAGTTTGGGTTACGGCCCAATCCCTTTGGCAGAGGGGGCTACGAAGTCCATGGTGGCATTGATTTTGCTGGGCCGGTGGGCCAGCCCATTTTGGCCACTGCCGAGGGGATAGTGGTGAAAGCCTCCTACGACCGAGGCTATGGCAACCACGTCCAGATCGATCACGGCTACAGCTACGAAACCCTCTATGCCCACCTGTCTCGGTTGCAGGTCAAGGTGGGCGATCGCGTTCAGCGGGGTGACGTAATCGGCCTTTTGGGTAGTACTGGCCGCTCCTCTGGGCCACATCTGCACTATGGTGTTTACCGCAATGGCCGAGCCATTAACCCGCGCTACTTTCTCAAGCTTGAGAATAGCCCATCGGCCTCAACCAGGTAGCCAGTCAGCAAAGCAAGATAGTAGGATCGGAAAACCTTGACGTTGGGCGAGACCGATCTATGGGCAACAGCTTTGGGCATTTTATTTCGCATCACTACCTTTGGCGAATCTCACGGGGGTGGGGTAGGGGTGATTATTGACGGCTGCCCACCCCGCCTCGATCTCAGTGTGGAGGAAATTCAGGCTGAGTTGGATCGCCGTCGCCCTGGTCAAAGCAAAATTACGACGCCCCGCAAGGAGAGCGATCGCTGCGAGATTCTCTCTGGGGTGTTTCAGGGCAAAACCTTGGGCACGCCAATTTCCATTTTGGTGCACAATCAAGACACTCGGCCCCAGGACTATAGCGAAATGGCCACCACCTATCGCCCGTCCCACGCCGATGCCACCTACGACGCCAAGTATGGCCTGCGGAACTACCAAGGTGGGGGACGTTCCTCCGCTAGGGAGACTATTGGCCGGGTAGCCGCCGGGGCGATCGCCAGGAAAATCCTCCGCCAGGTAGCCGGGGTAGAGATCGTTGGCTACGTCAAGCGGATTCAGGATCTAGAGGGAACCGTTGATCCCAACACAGTCACGCTGGCCCAGGTGGAAAGTACTATTGTGCGCTGCCCCGACTCCGAAGCCGCTGAACAGATGATTGACCGCATCGAGGCGATTCGCGACCAGGGTGACTCCATTGGCGGCGTCGTGGAATGTGTGGCCCGTGGGGTACCCATGGGGCTGGGGGATCCGGTGTTTGACAAACTAGAGGCTGACCTGGCCAAGGGCGTGATGTCTCTTCCGGCGAGTAAGGGCTTTGAGCTGGGGTCAGGCTTTGCTGGCACCCTACTGACTGGCAGCCAGCACAACGACGAGTTCTACACCGATGATGCCGGCACCCTGCGCACCCACACCAACCGCTCTGGAGGAACCCAAGGGGGCATCTCTAACGGCGAAAACATCATTATCCGGGTGGCGTTTAAGCCAACCGCGACCATTCGTAAAGCTCAGAATACCGTCACTAACACGGGAGAAAGTACGGTGCTGGCGGCCAGAGGTCGCCACGACCCCTGCGTGCTACCGCGCGCTGTACCGATGGTAGAAGCCATGGTAGCGCTAGTGCTTTGCGACCATCTCCTCCGCCATCACGGACAGTGTAAATTGTTCTAGAAGGCCACATCAGAGATTGAGCCGAGGCTGGACCTCAGGCTAGGCTAGGAAAGCTGAGCGACAAGCCCAACACCCATGAAGCAGATTAGCCTGAATCAGGTTGCGGAAGAAGCGGTTTCCCATAATCCGACGATTAAAAAACGAGTGATGCTGCGCCAGGGTGATCTGCCAGGGCTAACCAATCTTGCCCAGGCCAGGTTTGCGCCGGGGCAAGTGGCCAATGGCCACACCCATTTAGACATGGCCGAGGTGTTTTTTGTGGAGTCGGGTTACGGCACTATTACCATCAACGGGCAAGCCCATGCCCTTACTCCGGGCACCTGTGTAGCCGTTGAGCCAGGAGAGCACCATGAGGTGGCCAACACCAGTTCGGTTTTTTTAGTACTAACTTACTTTGGCCTCAGAGCTTAAGGCCTCGGCTAGGGTAGGCCAACCTCATATCTGGCGGGCGATCCCCACCTCTAGGGTTGGGATTGCCTGGTTGCTTATCTGGTTGGGGGATTGACCTCGCCCGCCTGAAATACTCGCCCAATTACTTCCTCCACGGGGGGATCGCTAACGGTTAAGTCACGGATATCTAAATCAGTAAGCAGGCGGCTAACGGTTTGGGTGAGGTGGTCACGCCGCACGATTAGGCTGGCGGTGCAACCCTCTAGGGTTTCCAGGTCGCCGTAGCGGCTGAGAATTTCAACTTCACAGCGGTCAGCCAGTTCCACCTTCACTTCCCGGTAGGGGGCAAACTGGTCAAGCAGGTCGTCTAAGCTGCCGTCATAGATCAAATGACCGTGGTGAATCAGCAGAACCCGCCGGCAGAGGGCGGTGATGTCAGCCATGTAGTGGCTGGTCAGCAAAATCGTAGCCTGATAGCGCTGGTTGTAGTCCCGCAGAAAATCTCGCACGGCAACCTGCGCGTTAACATCCAGGCCCAGGGTCGGCTCATCTAGAAAAAGTACCTGGGGACGATGGAGCAAGGCCGCCAGCATTTCAGCCTTCATCCGTTCGCCAAGGGAAAGCTTGCGTACCGGCTGGGTGAGCTTGCCGTCCAGATCAAGCATGGCGCTGAGTTCTTCTACCCGAGAGTGAAAGTCTTTGTCAGACAAGCCGTAGACGGCCGCGTTAATGCGCAAAGAATCTAGGGCGGGCAAATCCCAAAGCAACTGCTGTTTCTGGCCCATCACCAGGGTAATGGTCTGTAAAAAAGCCGGTTCGCGCCGAAAGGGAACAAAACCTGCCACCCGCACAGTACCTTCTGAGGGGTGGATCAGCCCAGTCAGCATCTTTAGAGTGGTGGTCTTACCCGCTCCGTTAGGCCCCAAAAAACCGACAACTTCGCCGGGCTGAATCGCAAAGGTCACCCCCTGCACCGCGTTCACCGTACGATACTGCCGCTGGAAAAAGTGACGCAGCGTACCTTTTAATCCGGCGGCTTTGGTGGCTACCTGGTAGCGTTTGCTGAGTTGTTCCACCTGAATCAAAACCATAGCCAGAGCGGGTCAGCACCCTAGAAGCCAACGCCCTCACTTTAACGCTTGATGGGAGTTAAACGTGTAGAAAATGGCTGGCCGGAAGCTATGAAGAGCCAAACAGACCGTTAAGGGCACGAGTTTGGCGTCGGCGTTTAGGCATTAAGCCGCTGCCCTACCAGGCGCTTAGGACACCACCTGACGCAAAAAATTAACCCGCTCGTTGAGCCCCATCGTACTGAGCCGCGCAATCAGCGCTTGGGTAGCTAGGGTTTCTACCTGGCAGGCACTTAACGGCAGCGGGTAGCGCCAGTCTCGGCGACCAAACAGCCGATGCCAGAACGCCAACCTCATATTGACGTTCAAGGCTCTGTAGGCTTGGGCGAAGCGGGTGTCGGCATCGCTTAAAATATCGCGTAGAACATCGAGCTGCTCGTCCTGGCTAACCTGGTTAAGTTGCTGAATCAGCTGGTGCACAGCCTGAGAAAACAAAGCCACTGGGGCTACCGAGGCAAACGCCTGCCCTACAGTGTCATAGGCTTGCCACAAAATAGCCAGCTGGCAGTCGGCATCAGCTGCCTTGAAAATAGCGATTGGCTCTTCAAATTTGAGTCGGATATCAACGGCAGTCATAGGAGGATCCCCTTTTGCTTGTTATAGTCACGGCTCAGCACGTGATTAGGGTGTCATTCAGGCTTGACAGACGCCCCAATCCGTGTTGAAACCTTAAACAAATAAAAATCAATAGCGTTTATCTACTGTTTATATTGATCCCCGTATTTTTAAGGGTTGGGTGAATTCTTCCAAGTTTCTTTGGAATTGCAAATTAAGCTAGACTTGCTGTGACATAGGCTTCCCCAGGAACCCTTAGGGTAAGGCGGATCTTGAGATAACTTGAGATAACTTGATGGAAAGACCCTACGGTGCGGTTACCAATTGTCAGAGGGTTGTTCCTTGCAGTGAAAAGGCTATTTATGTTTGGACGTAAAGCGGCACCGTTGTTGACCTATCTCAGCCAGAAGAGTGAATTTGAAGGCTCTCTCCATTCCGAAGGGATGCTGCGGGTAGACGGGATCATTCATGGCAATGTTGAAATTCAGGGAGACCTGGAAATTTCCGCCTCGGGATTGATTGAAGGTTCTGAGGTTAGAGCCCATAACATCATGGTACAAGGTGTACTAAAGGCGCGTGTTTTTGCCGAGGGCAAGCTTACCCTCAGCCGCACAGCCCGCCTAGAGGGCGATGTCGTAGCCGGGGCACTGGAAATTGAGCCAGGTGCCTACTACACCGGCTATATTGAAACCCGAGATGCCAGATCGCTGCCTCCGGCTCGCGACCTGCCAGAACTGTACGGCACCACAGAAGCTCAATGAGCCTGCCCAGAGTAATCCAAAGATCAGTCGCGCATCAACCAGGTCGCCAAAATAACCCCAACGATAGCCAGCAGCCAGGGTGAAGGAATCAGCCATTGCCCCAGCAGGGGCAGATGGGTGAACACCTCACACAACGCTAGAATGACTGTCGCGCAGGTCAACAACAGAATAATATCCATTGTTTTGCCACTTATACATCTGTCTACCGTTGTATATCACGGGTGGCCTTGTCGCGCACTATGGAGTTGATGCTTTGGATCTAGGTCATGGCTAATTTCCGTCAGTTACGTTGGACGCTTACCCTAGGGGCAGCCTGGTTGACTCTGGTAGGTTTTGGGCCCGGGTTGGCCCAGTCGGGTCCGACCCTGTCTCAGGCCAACCCCACGGCTACCGTCGGTGGTACAACGGTGGGGATGTTTCCCCTATCTAACTTGGCCAGCCGCGACCACCGAGGTCTGATTTGCACTGGCTTTGCCGATACTAATCCCGACCACGTTCTCACCCTTCAGGAGCCCTTCCAGCAGCTTACGATTCGGGTAGACAGCGGCGGTAACGACACCACCCTACTGGTGCGGGGGCCAAACGACGTCGTTCGGTGTGGCGAAGATGTGGATCGTCGCAACCCCGACGCCCAAATTCAAGACGGTGATTGGGCACCGGGCACCTATAGCATTTGGGTGGGCGCTCACATTCAGGGTCAGCGCCACCCTTACTCCCTGATTATTGGCCCCTAATTGGTTAGCGTGGCCTCTAAGGTGGACAACCCCCCATTAGGTTAGGATGGTATTGCTGCAAATTTTTCCTACACCCCGTGCTTAAAACTCTGGTTGCAGATTTCCGCATCGTCTTTGAACGCGACCCTGCCGCTCGCAACTGGCTAGAGGTATTGACCTGCTACCCTGGGTTCCATGCCCTTGCGATGCATCGGTTTAGCCATTGGCTGTGGAATATGGGCCTGCCCCTGGTGCCCCGGCTGCTGTCTCACCTGGCCCGCTTTTTCACTGGCATTGAAATTCACCCTGGGGCCACCCTCGGCCAGGGCGTGTTTATTGACCATGGCATGGGTGTGGTGATTGGTGAAACCGCCATCGTTGGAGACTACGCGCTGATTTACCAGGGCGTAACCCTGGGCGGCACAGGTAAAGAAAGCGGTAAACGCCACCCAACCTTGGGTGAGAATGTAGTGGTTGGCGCCGGGGCTAAGGTACTGGGCAATATTCAGATTGGCCACAATGTTCGTATTGGAGCTGGTTCTGTGGTGCTGCGCGAGGTGCCGTCTGACTGTACAGTGGTTGGGGTGCCGGGGCGGGTGGTCTATCGCGCTGGGGAACGGGCTGAGCCTCTGGAACATGGACGTTTACCAGACTCCGAAGCTCAGGTCATCCGTGCTCTGGTAGACCGCATTGAAGCGCTAGAACGCGAAGTGCAAGCGCTGCAAGCTCAACCTGAGGAAACTAGCCTACAGATGGTCGGGGTGGCCAGCGTATCCCACAATGGAGATCGCATCCTTTGCCGTCTGCAAGACCGAGTGATTAACGAATTTTTTGACGGCGCTGGCATTTAACAGCGCCGAGTTCTACAGCATCGAGATCTAAGGAATCTGCGGGGGCGCGTAGTGAGTGCCCCCGCAGATTCCTTAGGCGGGTACTCCCTCTTGCAAAGCGGCTAGTACGATGTCGTGAATAGTCCCATTGCTGACGATCACGCCTCGGTTATTCTCAAATCGGGCGGCCTTGGCGAAGTCCAGGGGATGACCGTACATATCGGTAACGCGGCCACCCGCTTCTTCGACTACCAGAGTGCCAGCCGCGTGATCCCAGATTTTCTCGCGATAGTCTGGGGTTTTAGGAGACGGTAGGCGCAGGTAGAGGGCGGCCTGCCCAGCGGCCACCGCCGCGTACTTGGCCTGGCTATCCATCCGCATGGAGGGAGCAGTAATACCAGCGGTCTGGGCCATGGCAGCTTGCTGGCTCTGGTCACCATGGCCAGATTCCACACTCTCCACAAACCGGAAATGCTCAGTATCGGCACTATCTGTAACCTGAATAGGCTGCGGAGTACCGCCAGCTAGGGGCATCATCACCGCACCCTCGCCCCGCACAGCCACAAACATCAGCCCCCGTTCACCGCCATCAAAGCTGAGGAACGGGCAGCCCAGCACTCCCACCTTGAGATCGCCATCCTCCACCAGCGCCAGAGCGATGGCGTACTGGTCGCCGCGAAGAAAGCCCTTAGTGCCATCGATGGGGTCGAGGGTCCAGTAGCGAGGCGCTACAGAGCCGTTGCCGTGGTCAATCCAGGTCACCACCTGCTCAGCGGTAGCCGAGGCCAGAACGCGACTCACCTGGTCGGTTACTATAGCCAGCGCCTGGGCCATGTCAGGCTGGCGTAGATCCGCCGCATCCTCTTCGCCCACTACCGAATCGCTAGGAAAGGCTTCGACCAAGGCCCGGCAGATAATGGCCTGTGCCCCAAAGTCAGCCACAGTAACGGGACTTTATCATTTTTTCAATTGCCTCTGGCACCATCGTTTGGCGCACGCTTTCACAGAGCTGGGCCGCCTGGCGCACCGCCGCTATAGCGACTTGTTTTCCTGTTCGTAAGCCATAAACCCTC